>NZ_DFLY01000008.1:32289-144653 GCF_002375525.1 Marinobacter sp. UBA3607
TCCATCTGGTCGAAGTTGAGATACTTGTAGATCTCCTTGGACATGCTGTTCAGGTCCTTGGCGTACTCCATGTACTCCGCCGGAGTCGGGAGTTTGCCCAGTACCGCGCCCACAGCTGCCAGTTCCGCAGAGGTCAGGTACACGTTGGCACCATCACCCAGACGGTTCGGGAAGTTACGGGTAGAGGTAGACAGAACCGTAGACTTGGCAGCTACACGTGCCTGGTTACCCATGCACAGGGAGCAACCCGGCATCTCGGTGCGAACACCGGCGGTGCCGTAGGTGTTGAAGTAGCCTTCTTCCATCAGCTGCTGCTGGTCCATCTTGGTGGGCGGAGACATCCACAGACGGGTCTTGAGCGGCTCTTTGTTCTGCTCAAGCAGTTTGCCGGCAGCGCGGAAGTGACCGATGTTGGTCATGCAGGAACCGATGAACACTTCGTCTACCTTGTCGCCAGCCACTTCGGACAGGAACTTGGCATCGTCCGGGTCGTTCGGGCAGCACACGATCGGCTCTTTGATGTCGGCCAGGTCGATTTCGACCACGTGGGCGTATTCTGCGTCTGCATCAGCACGCATCAGCTTCGGATTGGCCAGCCACTCTTCCATCTGCTGGGCGCGACGCTCCAGGGTACGCGGATCGCCGTAACCTTCAGCAATCATCCAGCGCAGCATCACGATGTTGGAGCGCAGGTACTCGGCAACAGACTCTTCAGACAGGTTGATGGTACAACCGGCAGCAGAGCGCTCAGCAGAAGCGTCAGACAATTCGAACGCCTGCTCAACGGTCAGGTGCTCCAGACCTTCGATTTCCAAGATGCGGCCAGAGAACTCGTTGATCTTGCCTTTCTTCTCAACGGTCAGCATGCCGTTCTTGATGCCGTACAGCGGAATGGCATGTACCAGGTCACGCAGGGTGATGCCCGGCTGCATTTCGCCTTTGAAGCGAACCAGAACGGATTCCGGCATATCCAGCGGCATAACACCGGTGGCTGCAGCAAACGCTACCAGGCCAGAACCGGCCGGGAAGGAGATGCCCATCGGGAAACGGGTGTGGGAGTCACCACCGGTACCCACGGTGTCCGGCAGCAGCATGCGGTTCAGCCAGGAGTGGATGATACCGTCGCCCGGACGCAGGGAAACACCGCCACGGGTACGGATGAAGTCCGGCATGGTGTGCTGCATTTCAACGTCAACCGGCTTCGGATAAGCGGCGGTGTGACAGAATGACTGCATAACCAGGTCAGCCTGGAAGCCCAGACACGCCAGGTCTTTCAGCTCGTCACGGGTCATTGGGCCAGTGGTGTCCTGGGAGCCAACGGTGGTCATGTGCGGCTCGCAGTAGGTGCCCGGGCGCACGCCCTGGCCTTCTTCCAGACCGCAGGCCTTGCCGACCATCTTCTGGCCCAGGGTGAAGCCCTTGGTGCCGGCTTCCGGATCTTTCGGCAGGCGGAACAGGTCTGTCGGGCCCATGCCCAGTGCAGTGCGCGCCTTGGCGGTCAGGCCACGGCCGATGATCAGCGGGATACGACCGCCGGCCTGAACTTCGTCCAGGATGACGTCAGACTTGAACTTGAACTCGGAGATGGTCTCGCCGGCTTCGTTCAGGATCTTGCCATCGTACGGGCGGATTTCGATCACGTCGCCCATGTTCATGTTGTCTACAGGTGCTTCGAAAACCAGGGCGCCGGCATCTTCCATGGTGTTGAAGAAGATCGGGGCAACCTTGTTACCGATACACACACCGCCGGCACGCTTGTTCGGCACGCCCGGGATGTCGTCGCCGAAGAACCACAGAACAGAGTTGGTGGCAGACTTACGGGAAGAGCCGGTACCGACTACGTCACCTACGAAGGCAACCGGCAGGCCCTTGGACTTGATTTCTTCGATCTGGCTCATCGGGCCAGTTACGCCGGGCTCTTCCGGCTTCAGGCCGTCGCGTTCCATCTTATAGGCGGCGCGGGCGTGCAGCGGGATGTCCGGGCGGGACCAGGCATCCGGAGCCGGAGACAGGTCGTCGGTGTTGGTTTCGCCGGTTACCTTGAACACCACCATCTTGGTGCTTTCGGGAACCTTGTTCTTGTTGGTGAACCACTCGGCGTTGGCCCAGGACTCAACAACAGACTTGGCAACGGCGTTGCCGGCGTCCATCTTTTCTTTAACGTCGTTGAACGCGTCGAACATCAGCAGGGTGTGCTTGAGTTCTTCACCAGCCAGTTCGGCCAGTTCGCTGTCGTCCAGAAGGTCGACCAGGGTAGCGATGTTGTAGCCGCCCTGCATCATGCCCAGCAGCTGGACAGCCTTCTTCTTGTCGATCAGCGGGGAAGCAGCTTCGCCTTTAACGATCGCGGTCAGGAACGCAGCTTTTACGTAAGCAGCTTCGTCCACTCCCGGCGGAACGCGGTTTTCCAGCAGGTCAACCAGGGTGGCTTCTTCACCGGCCGGCGGGTTCTTCAGCAGCTCGATCAGACCAGCAGTCTGCTCGGGGTTCAGGGGCTTGGGCGGGATACCCAGGGCTTCACGTTCAGCAACGTGTTCACGATAGGCTTCTAACACGATATGGACCCTCATCAGTTGGAATGTTCCGCGCTGTGGGCGTGGTGCCCGGCGGGAGTTTTTTGGCGAAAAGGCCGCAGGAGCCTCTGAATAAGGCCTCAAATCACCGATGGGGTTTCAGGATTTATTCAGAGACTCCTTGATCTGGCGCTGCATTCTATAGGAAAGCCCTTATAAAGTTAAGTTGGACAGAGGTCGGAGAGTTCTGTTAGGTGCGTTATACTCCCGCGCTTGTTGAACCGGACCGTTGCCAAAGCCATGAACGAAGCCCTCCAAGAGATACACGATTTCCTGCCCTGCCGAACGCCATCGCGCTGGATCGAGAATGCCCTGGCCAACCAGGACCTGATGCTGATTGACCACGCCCATTGCGAAAAGAAAGCAGCTTCCACGGCCCTGAGCCTGATGTACCGGTATGTGGACAACACCGACCTGCTGAACAAAATGTCCCGCCTGGCCCGGGAAGAACTACGGCACTTCGAGCAGGTGCTGGCGATCATGAGCAAGCGGGGGGTGGCCTACACCCACCTGACGCCGGCCCGCTATGCCGCCGGCCTGCGCGAAGCCGTGCGCAAGGACGATCCAGGCCGCCTGGTGGATGTGCTGATTGTCGGTGCCATCATCGAAGCCCGCTCCTGCGAACGCTTCGCAGCCCTGGCACCGCACCTGGATGAGAAGCTGGCGGAGTTCTACAACAGCCTGCTGAAATCCGAAGCGCGGCATTACCAGGATTACCTGAAGCTGGCGGTACAGGCCAACAGCGGTCCGGTGGATGAGCGGGTAGCGGATTTTATGGCTATTGAACAGAAGTTGATTGAAGAGCCGGATTCGGAGTTCCGGTTTCATAGTGGGCCTTTGGTTAACTGAAATTTTTTGCCACGGAATCCGCGGAAGGACACGGAAAAAGGAAAAAGATTTGCCACTAAATCCACGAAAGAACACGAAAAAATAAGAACTATTTTGCCACGGATACTCACGGACGCTCACTGACAACAGATAAAATTCTCTGTGTTGTTGTCCGTGTAATTCCGTGAGTGTCCGTGGCTAAAAATCTTTAAAGCTTTTCTTTTCGTGTCCTTTCGTGGATTTAGTGGCAAAAAATTCTTTAATCTTTTCTTTCCGTGTTTTTCAGTGGATTCCGTGGCAAAAAAACAGTCTTTAAAGCTCCTGGCACAAGGTCATCCACCGGGCAATTCCTGCACTCCGGTACTTCTGCTTGTGCAGGATGAAGTAGAAGTGCCGGTCAAACTGCCGGTGGGGCACTTTTAGCGGCACCAGGCTGCCGCGTTTAAAGGCATCAGCCAGCACCACCTCCGACAGACATCCGATGCCCAGGTCCGTTTCCACGGCGCGCTTGATGGCTTCGGTGTGCTCCAGTTCCAGCAATACGTTCAGGTCTGGCAGCAGGCCGTGCATGCCGCGCTCGAAGCTCTGGCGGGTGCCGGAGCCCTGTTCCCGCAAAATCCAGGTGGCGGCGCGCAGGTCGTCGTCGGTCAGTTCGCCCTTTGCTGCCAGCGGGTGGGTAGGGGAGCAGAAGGCTACCAGCCGGTCTTCCCGCCAGGGGATCACTTCCAGTTCCGAGGCTTGCAGTTCGCCTTCAATCAAGCCGATGTCCAGCTCAAAGTCCCTGACCCGTTTTGCGATGGTGCTGGTGTTGGCCACTTCCAGCGATACTTTCGGCCGGGTAGGGGTATTCATGTATTGGGCCATCACGCCAACGGCCAGATAGTTACCTATGGTCAGTGTGGCACCTACTTTCAGGGCGCCGACTTCCGAGTGCTTGCTCAGGGCCTGTTCCAGTTCGGTGGCCTGGGCCAGCAGGGACTCGGCCTTGGGCCGGTACAGCCTGCCCAGCTCGTTCAGCTGCAGGCGCTTGCCTACACGGTCGAACAGCTGGATGTCGAACTGGTTCTCCAGTTCCTTCAGGGCACTGCTGGCAGCCGATTGCGACATGGCCAGGGATTCCGCAGCCCGGGTGATGTTCTGGAAGTGGGCGGCGGCAAGGAAGACTTCGAGCTGACGGAAACTGTATTTCATGATTGGTCCGGCACTGTTGGGGCTTTTCAATGGGTGGGGCCATATTATCGATAAAATCGAACAGGTTTATGAGAACAGCCTGTTTTGTCGATTTCAAGCAAAAGGTTAAACTGGTTACCAATTGATGACTGACCGCAAATAATCTGGCGAGGGCTCCATGAGCAATATGATGAAAGAAACCGTGACCAGTGTGCATCACTGGAACGACACCTTGTTCAGTTTCAAAACCAGCCGGGACCCGGCCTTCCGTTTCAAGAACGGCCATTTTGTGATGATCGGCCTGGAAACCGATGGCAAGCCGCTGATGCGTGCCTACAGCATCGCCAGTGCCAATTACGAGGAAGAACTGGAGTTCTTCTCTATCAAGGTGCCCGATGGCCCGCTGACTTCCCGCCTGCAGCAGATCAAGGTAGGTGACGAGATCCTGGTCAGCCGCAAGCCCACCGGCACCCTGGTGCTGGATAACCTGCTGCCGGGCCGCAACCTTTGGCTGATCAGCACCGGTACCGGACTGGCGCCGTTTATGAGCATAATCAAAGACCCGGAAGTGTACGAAGCCTTTGATAAGGTGATCCTTACCCACGGCGTGCGCTACGTGTCTGAGCTGGCGTACCAGCAAGAGATCGACGAATTGCCGGAGAATGAATTCTTTGGCGAGATGGTGTCCGGCAAGCTGCTGTACTACCCGACCGTTACCCGGGAGCCGTTCCGCAACCAGGGCCGCCTGACTGAAGCCATGAAAACCGGCAAGATCACGCGGGATCTGGGCCTGCCGGACTTCGATATCGAGCAGGACCGCTTCATGATTTGCGGCAGCCCGAGCATGCTCAAGGATACCTGCAACATCCTCAACGGCATGGGCTTTAAAGAAGCCCGTGGCGGCGACATGGGCCACTATGTCATCGAACGGGCATTTGTAGAGCAGTAATGAAGCCACTGATTTCGCTGTTGCTGACGGCCATGCTGCTGGCCTTGTCCGGGTGCGATGCGGACCGGGACCCGGTGACGGCGGACTCGCTGGCCCTCAAGCCTGCCCAGCTGGACTGGGTGGGCCAGAAAATCTTCGCCAACGAATGCGCCAGCCGGTTTGACTGCCTGGTGCATTGGAATGAAGGCGAAGCCTTTCCGTCTCTGGGTATCGGGCATTTTATCTGGTATCCGGAGGGGGTGGAGGGTCGATTCACAGAAAGTTTCCCTCAGCTTATCCGCTACATGGTGCAACGCCAGGCCAAGGTGCCGGACTGGTTGCGCAACCTCGAGCCCTTCGATGCGCCCTGGCCCGACCGGGCTGCGTTTCTCGCCCTGGAAGATTCTTCCAGGGTTGCCGAGTTGAGAGAGTTTCTGGCCGGAACCCAGGGGCTTCAGGCGGAGTTTATTTTTCGGCGGGCAGCGGAATCTCTGGGCAAGATCGTGGCGGCGGCTCCGGAGAATCGCCAGCAGCAGGTAAGTGCTCGCCTGGAAGCCTTGAGTGCCACCCCCGGCGGCGTATACGCCCTTATGGATTATGTGAACTTCAAGGGCGAGGGGCTGGCGGAAGGTGAGCGTTACCAGGGCCAAGGCTGGGGGCTGTTGCAGGTATTGCTGGAGATGGACGCGGCCGGTGATAAAACGGAACTGCAGTCGTTCCGGGAAGCCGCCGGCCGGGTGCTTACCCGGCGGGCAGAGAATGCCGAGAATCCGATTGAGCGGGAACGCTGGCTGCCAGGCTGGCTGAAGCGGCTGGAAACCTATCGGGAGCCGGCGGGCGGCCCCGAATCATAGCGGGACTTTCTTCAGTTCCGGTTCCTGTCCTGAACGGGCTTCCAGCCACCAAACGTGCGTGTCCCAGTCACCCAGAACAATCCTCCGGGCGGGTTCGCCGTTGGCTTCCAGGTCATGGATGGCCGGGCGGTGAGTGTGGCCGTGGATCATCAGCTGTACGCCATGATGTTCAAGCTCTTTCACCACTTCTTCGGGCGTGACATCCATGATGTCTTCGGCTTTGCCCTGATTCTTGGCCATGGACATCTGGCGCAGCTGTCGCGCCATCTGCTGGCGGTCTTCCAGTGGGCGGGCCAGCATCATTTTCTGCATCTGCGGATTACGCATGTTGGCCCGGAACTTCTGGTATTCCACGTCGGCGGTGCACAGGCTGTCGCCATGCATCAGCAGGGCAGGGGTGCCATACAGGTCGATCACGGTAGGGTCGTCCAGCAGGGTGGCGCCGGCCCGTTCGCAATAGTCATTGCCGATCAGGAAGTCACGGTTGCCGTGCATCAGAAAAATCTCTGTGCCGCTATCCCGCACTTCACGGAGTGCCGCAGCTACCTGTTCCTGTAGCGGCGTGCGTTCGTCATCGCCAATCCAGGCTTCAAAGAAGTCGCCCAGAATGTACAGCTGCTCCACACCCATGGCGTGGGTTTTCAGGAACCCGAGAAAGGCGCCCGTGATGTCCGGGCGCGATTCTTCCAGGTGCAGGTCGGAGATAAACAGCGTGGTCACGCGTCCTCCAGAACCTCGGCCTTCTCGATAACCACGTCCTCGAAGGGAACGTCCTGGTGGCCGGCGTTCATGGTGGTGCGAACGGCGCGGATCTGATTCACCGTGTCCATGCCGTCGACAACCTTACCGAACACGCAGTAACCCCAGCCTTCGGCGTTCTTGGCGGTGTGGTCCAGGAAGCCGTTGTCCTGCACGTTGATGAAGAACTGGGCAGTTGCGGAGTGCGGGTCCATGGTGCGGGCCATGGCGATGGTGCCGGTTTTGTTGCTCAGGCCGTTATCGGCTTCGTTCTGGATAGGCTCGCGGGTTTTGCGCGGAGTCATGCCCGGCTCGAAGCCGCCGCCCTGGATCATGAAATTGCTGATTACCCGGTGGAAGATCAGGCCATCGTAGAAACCTTCACGAACATACTGCTCGAAGTTCTTGGCGGTTTCCGGCGCGTTTTCGTAGTCCAGTTCCAGTTTGATATCACCGAGGTTGGTTTTCAGCAGAATCATCAGGGCTTCCTGTAGTTTGAGGTCGGAATGATCAAAGTCGCTATTGTACTGAAGAGTTTCGTTGTGTGCATGAGTCCTGAGACTATTTGTGAGTATAATAGGCGGTTTCACGGAGCCTTCGGATTGCTCCCATGTTTCATCCCCCGTTGACAGAGATTGTATGAGCGCCGAGTCGAAGAAAGCCCACAACTTTATTCAAAGCCTGATCGAAGATGCCATCGCCAAGGGCGAGCACACCGGCACGGTCGTTACCCGTTTTCCGCCGGAGCCCAATGGTTATCTGCACGTTGGTCACGCCAAGTCCATTTGCCTGAACTTCGGCATTGCCGAAACCTTCGGTGGCGAATGCAACCTGCGCTTTGATGACACCAACCCTGAAAAAGAAAGTCAGGAGTATATCGACGCCATCAAGCAGGATGTCGAGTGGCTGGGTTACAAATGGGCAGACGAAGTACTCTACGCTTCCGATTACTTTGACCAGCTGTATTTATTCGCTGAGGAGCTGATCCAGAAGGGCAAGGCCTATGTGTGCGCGCTGAATGCCGAACAGATGGCTGAGTACCGGGGTTCCCTGAAAGAGCCTGGCAAGAACAGCCCTTACCGTGACCGTCCGGTGGAAGAGAGCCTGCAGTTGTTCCGGGATATGCGCGACGGCAAGTTCCAGAACGGCGAGCTGGTGTTGCGGGCCAAGATTGACATGGCCTCTCCGAACATCAACATGCGGGACCCCATCCTGTACCGTATTCGCTATGCCGACCATCACCAGACCGGCAGCAAGTGGTGCATCTACCCGATGTACGACTTCACCCATCCGATTTCCGATGCCCTGGAAGGCATTACCCATTCCCTGTGCACCCTGGAGTTTGAAGATCACCGGCCGCTGTACGACTGGGTGCTGGATAACATCACCATTCCGTGCCACCCACGCCAGATCGAATTTGCCCGGCTGAACCTGAACTACACCATCACCAGCAAGCGCAAGCTGAAGCGGCTGGTGGACGAAAACGTGGTAGACGGCTGGAACGATCCCCGGATGCCGACCATCTCCGGCATGCGTCGTCGCGGTTACACCCCGGAGTCCATCCGCAGTTTCTGCGACATGATCGGTGTGAACAAGGCCGGCGGCACCGTGGATGTGGGCATGCTGGAATATGCCATTCGCGAAGATTTGAACGACCGGGCGCCCCGCGCCATGTGCGTCATGCGCCCGCTCAAGGTGACCCTGACCAACTACCCGGCCGACCAGGTTGAAACCCTGACCCTGCCGGTGCATCCGCAGAAGCCGGAGATGGGTGAGCGGGAAGTGACCTGGAGCCAGACCCTGTACATCGACCGGGAAGACTTCGTGATCGAGCCGCCACGCAAGTGGAAGCGGCTGGCCCCGGACCAAGCGGTGCGCCTGCGCGGTGGTTACGTGATGACCTGCAAAGAGGTTGTGCGTGATGACAGTGGCGAAATTGTCGAGCTGAAGTGCGAATACGATCCGAACACCCTGGGCGTGAACCCCGAAGGCTACAAGCCCAATGGCGTGATTCACTGGGTGTCGGCCACTGACAGCGTTGAGTCAGACATCAATCTGTACGACCGTCTGTTCAACCACGAGAACCCGGACAGCGACAAGGAAGGCGACTTCCTGGACCACCTGAATCCGGAATCCCTGGTGGTGCTGAAAGGCGCGCGGGTAGAGAAGAGCCTGGCCGAGCCGCGTATCGACCTGCCTTACCAGTTCGAGCGGGAAGGCTATTTCTTCTGCGACCAGGAACTGACCGCCAAGGCCGGCAAGCCGGTGTTCAACCGTACCGTGACCCTGAGGGATTCCTGGGGTAAGGGAGGCAAGTAATGCGCATCTACAACACGCTGACGCAGCAAAAGGAAGAGTTCAAAACCATCGAGCCGGGCAAGGTGCGCATGTATGTGTGCGGCATGACGGTTTACGACTACTGCCACCTGGGCCATGCCCGGGTGCTGGTGGCCTTCGATGTGATTACCCGGTACCTGCGCCACCGTGGTTATGATGTGCACTACGTGCGCAACATTACCGATATCGACGACAAGATCCTGCGTCGGGCGGACGAAAACGGTGAGGTCTACACCGACCTGACCGGCCGCATGATCCACGCCATGCACGAAGACGAAGCGCGTCTGGGCGTGCTGGCGCCCAATGACGAGCCCCGGGCGACAGCTTACATCGACGACATCATCGCCATGATCCAGACCCTGATTTCCGGCGGTCACGCCTATGCGGCGGACAACGGCGATGTGTACTTTGCGGTGGATTCATTCCCGGATTACGGCAAGCTCAGCAAGAAGAAGCTGGAGGACCTGCTGGCAGGTGCCCGGGTGGACGTGCAGGAAGCCAAACGCAGCCCGGCGGACTTTGCCCTGTGGAAAGCCGCCAAGCCGGGTGAGGTGAGCTGGCAGTCGCCCTGGGGTGAAGGTCGCCCGGGCTGGCACATCGAGTGCTCTGCCATGTCCACCAAGTGTCTGGGTGATACCTTCGATATCCACGGCGGCGGCCCGGACCTGCTGTTCCCGCACCACGAGAACGAGATTGCCCAGTCCGAGTGCGCCACCGGCCACAAGTTTGTGCACACCTGGATGCACGCCGGCGCCATTCGTGTAAACAAAGAAAAGATGTCCAAGTCTCTGGGCAACTTCTTCACCATTCGCGAGATCCTGGAAAAGTACCCGGCGGAAGTGGTGCGCTATTTCCTGGTGTCCAGCCACTACCGCAGCCAGGTCGACTATTCCGAAGACAACCTGGCCGAAGCTGGCCGCACGCTGACCAAGCTGTATCACGCCCTGCGTGGCATCACGCCGGCCAAAGAAGCCGATGTGCCGGAATCCGACCATGATCGCCGGTTTGCCGAGGCCATGGACGACGATTTCAACACTGCCGGCGCCATTGCTGTGCTGCACGCCGTAGCTAATGACATCAACCATCAGCGCCGGGAAGGTGACGAAGAGGCTGCCAAGCGTAGTGCGGCCGTGCTGGTGCGTTTGGGGGCGGTGCTGGGCTTGCTGCAGCAGGACCCGGAAGCGTTCTTCCAGGCGGATACCGGCAGTGAGCTGACGGCGGAAGATATCGAGGCGATGATCCAGGCCCGTGCCGACGCGCGCAAAGGGAAGGATTTTGCCGAAGCCGACCGCATTCGCGATGAACTGCTGGACAAGGGCATTATCCTGGATGACAGCCGGGAAGGAACCACCTGGCGCCGCGCCTGAGATCCGGTTGATACACATAAAGTCGCATTGTGCCGAGCGGGAATGACCTTGTAGGGATTTTCACGTACAATGCGCCGCTCAAATACTAATGCCCCCGCACCTGGTGCGCTAAGGGGGAGTCGGGAAACATAACCCATCGAGGCAAGCAACGATGACAGAACGCGTTCAAGTTGGCGGCATTCAGATCGCCAAGAATCTGTACGATTTCGTAAACAACGAAGCGATCCCGGGTACCGGCGTTGACGCTGAAAAATTCTGGGCCGAGTTCGACAAGATTGTGAACGAGCTGGCTCCGCGCAACCGCGACCTGCTGGTCAAGCGCGACGAGATCCAGGAAAAAATGGACACCTGGAACCGTGACCATAAAGGCCAGAAGCTGGACATGGCCGAGTACAAGGCCTTCCTGAAAGAGATCGGTTACCTGGTTGACGAGCCGGCGGATTTCGAAATTTCTACCGCCAACGTAGACCCGGAAATCGCCACCATGGCCGGCCCGCAGCTGGTTGTGCCGATCATGAACGCCCGTTTCGCGCTGAACGCTGCCAATGCCCGTTGGGGTAGCCTGTACGATGCCCTGTACGGCACCGATGCTATTTCCGAGGAAGGCGGTGCCGAGAAAGGCCGTGGTTACAACCCGGTTCGTGGTGCCAAGGTTATCGAGTGGGCCCGCAAACTGCTGGACGGCTCCGCGCCCCTGGCTTCCGGCAGCCATAAAGATGCTGCCAAGTACTACATCGACGGCGGCAAGCTGGCGGTGAAACTGCAGAACGGTGAAGTGACCGGCCTGAAAGACGAGTCCGGCTTTGTGGGTTACACCGGCGCTGCCGATGCACCTACCGGTATTCTGCTGGTGAAGAACGGCATGCACTTCGAAATCCAGGTCGATGCCAGCCATCCGATCGGTAAAGACGACGGTGCCAACGTTAAAGACGTTCTGATGGAATCAGCCCTGACCACCATCATGGACTGCGAAGACTCCGTGGCTGCCGTAGACGCGGATGACAAGGTGCTGGCCTACAAAAACTGGCTGGGCCTGATGAAGGGTGACCTGGAAGAGTCCTTCGAGAAAGGCGGTCAGATGATGACCCGTCGCATGAATGGCGACCGCAGCTACACTGGCGCTGACGGCAGCGAAGTTACCCTGAAGGGCCGCAGCCTGCTGTTCGTTCGTAACGTCGGCCACCTGATGACTAACCCGGCTATCCTGCTGAAAGACGGCAGCGAGATTCCGGAAGGCCTGATGGACGGCCTGGTTACGTCCCTGATTGCCATCCACGACCTGAAGGGTGACGGCAAGTTCCAGAACAGCACCAAGGGTTCTGTGTACATTGTTAAGCCCAAGCAGCACGGCCCGGAAGAAGTGGCCTTCACCAACGAATTCTTCGGCCGCGTTGAAGATGCCCTTGGCCTGCCGCGCTTTACCCTGAAAGTCGGCATTATGGACGAAGAGCGTCGCACCACGGTTAACCTGAAAGCCTGTATCCACGCTGCCAAAGAGCGCACCGTGTTTATCAACACCGGCTTCCTGGACCGTACCGGCGACGAGATTCACACCTCCATGGAGCTGGGTCCGTTTATCCGTAAGGGTGAGATGAAACAGGCGGCCTGGATCAGCGCCTACGAGCAGTGGAACGTGGACATCGGCCTGGAAACCGGCCTGTCTGGTGTTGCCCAGATCGGTAAGGGCATGTGGGCCATGCCGGACCTGATGGCTGGCATGCTGGAAGCGAAGATCGGTCATCCGAAAGCGGGTGCCAACACGGCATGGGTTCCGTCTCCGACTGCCGCTACCCTGCACGCCACGCACTACCACCAGGTGAATGTGTTCGACGTACAGAAAGAACTGGCTAACCGCGAGCGTGCGTCCCTGGAGGACATCCTGACGGTGCCGGTGATGGAAGATCCGTCTGCCCTGACTGCCGAAGACATCCAGCAAGAACTGGACAACAACGCCCAGGGTATTCTCGGCTACGTAGTTCGCTGGATCGATTCCGGCGTTGGCTGCTCCAAGGTGCCGGATATTAACGACATCGGCCTGATGGAAGACCGCGCAACCCTGCGTATCTCTTCCCAGTTGCTGACCAACTGGCTGTACCACGGTATCTGCACCGAAGAGCAGATCATGGAAACCATGAAGCGCATGGCGGCCGTGGTCGACAAGCAGAACGCCGGCGATGCCGGGTACCGCAACATGGCGCCGAACTTCGACGACAGCATTGCCTTCCAGGCGGCTGTGGACCTGGTTCTGAAAGGTCGCGAACAGCCGGCCGGCTACACCGAGCCGCTGCTGCACGCCTATCGTCAGAAGGCAAAAGCCAAGTACGGTCAGTAAGACCGGACACAAAAAACCCCGCCTCGGCGGGGTTTTTTATGGGCCTTGCCGGCTACAAGGGGGTCGTACCCCCGGCGGGGGTACGACCCCACCCTTCTGTAAGCGCCGGTCTCCGAAGAATCTAGACCTCCGAATGCAGCACATCCGCCGCATACAAGGTGTTCTCCAGTAGCGTGGCAATGGTCATCGGTCCCACACCACCGGGAACCGGGGTGATATAAGCGGCCCGCGCAGCTGCCGCCTCAAAGTCCACGTCGCCACACAGTTTTCCGTCGGCCATCCGGTTAATGCCTACATCAATCACCGTGGCGCCGGGTTTTACCCATTCGCCCTTGATGATGCCGGGTTTGCCCACTGCGGCGACCAGGATGTCTGCTTCGCTGACAAACTTTTCCAGGTTGTCGGTAAAGCGGTGGCATACGGTGGTGGTGGCGCCTTTGAGCAGCAGCTCCATGCACATGGGGCGGCCGACGATGTTTGAAGCGCCCACAATCACGGCGTGCTGGCCTTTATAGGGTGTGCCAACGGAGTCCAGCAGGGTAATCACGCCAGCCGGTGTGCAGGGGCGCAGGGCGGGCTTGCGCTGCATCAGGCGGCCGGTGTTGTAGGGGTGGAAGCCGTCCACATCTTTGTCCGGACGAATTTTTACCAGGATCGGGTCTGCGTCCAGGTGTGAGGGCAGGGGAAGCTGTACCAGGATGCCGTCTACCGTCGGGTTTTCGTTCAGCTCGTCTACCAGGGCTTCAAGGGCCTGCTGGGAGGTGTCTGCGGGCAGGTCGTAAGACAGTGAAAGGATACCGGCCTGTTCGCAAGCTTTGCGCTTGTTGCCTACATAAACTTGCGAGGCGGGATCGTTGCCGACCAGTACCACGGCCAGGCCTGGTACACGAAGCCCCTTCTGTTTGCGGGCTTCCACGCCGGCAGCAACCCGCTGCCGGACCTGTGCGGCAATGTCTTTTCCGTTAATCAGTTTGGCGCTCATGTTTCCGTCTTGTCGGTTGGGCATGAATAGTGGTGAAGTGAGGCCGCGCATTGTCTCATGCTTCGGCGTGAACGCCAATGTAGCTTCCCGGAGGGAACTTTTGCCGGGGCAGGCAGTCTTCTGAATCAACGTTATACGCAGGTTTTTTAAAATCCGTGTTGACGGATGCCTCAGGCGCCGGTAATATGCGCGCCAACTTTGCTGAGGCACTTGTTGTTCAGTTAACGGGGTATAGCGCAGTCTGGTAGCGCGCCTGCTTTGGGAGCAGGATGTCGGGAGTTCGAATCTCTCTACCCCGACCATTTTTCTGGATGTTCAGGTGGGCGAACGGTCAAGCGCCCGTAGCTCAGCTGGATAGAGCATCCGCCTTCTAAGCGGATGGTCGCAGGTTCGAGTCCTGCCGGGCGCGCCATACTGCTCGAAGCAGGTTGGCACCGGACTCGCCGAACCAGCAAAGTTGAAGTAAGCAGATGCGTACCGTAAGGTACCTCCCTGATGTGGTGGACGTAGCTCAGTTGGTAGAGCTCAGGATTGTGACTCCTGCGGTCGAGGGTTCGAACCCCTTCGTCCACCCCACTTTTCCCCTTGTTTGTTTCCGCGGTTCTGACCTTCCCGTTCCGGGATCGGTGCTGCGACGGATATGCGAGAGTGGCGGAATTGGTAGACGCACTGGATTTAGGTTCCAGCGGGGCAACCCGTGAGAGTTCAAGTCTCTCCTCTCGCACCACCCTTTCTTTTTTCTGATTTGTCCCCATCTTTTGTCCAGTCCGGTTGTGGTACTGGTCTCAAACCGTTATTCCGTCGTGTCGGGTGATTCTCTCGGCAGGGTAAACCGTGATAAACTACCGGCTTTTAATTTTGCGTCCCTTTGAGGTGAACCGCTTCATCCGGGATTTTGTTTTAATTTTCATTCACATACAGAATCTGTAATTTGAGGATCTTCCATGCAAGTGTCTGTTGAAACGACCTCCAACATCGAGCGTCGCATGACGATTGGTGTGCCCGCCCAGGAAATCGACCAGGCGGTCCAGAAACGCCTGCAGGAAACTGCCCGTACTGTTCGCCTGAACGGTTTCCGCCCCGGCAAGGTGCCCATGAGCGTGGTCAAGCGTCGTTTCGGTGACAGCATCCGCCAGGAAATTGTTGGCGAGGTTATGCGCGACAACTACATCAAGGCACTGCAGGAGCAGGACGTTAACCCGGCTGGCTGGCCGCGGTTCGAGCCGAAGACCATGGAAGAGGGCAAAGACCTCGAATTCGTGGCTATCTTCGAAGTGCTGCCGGAAATCGAACTGGGCGACCTGAGCAAGGTTGAAGTCGAGAAGCCGGTGTCTGAAGTGACTGACAAAGACATCGATACCATGATCGATAACCTGCGTCGTCAGCAGGCCACCATGAAGGAAGTGAAGCGCAAGTCCAAGAACAAGGACGTTGTGACCATCGACTTCAAAGGCTCCATCGACGGTGAAGAGTTTGAGGGCGGCTCCGCTGAAGGCCATCGCCTGACCCTGGGCTCCGGCCAGATGATTCCGGGCTTCGAGAAGGGCATTGTTGGCGGTAAGGCCGGCGAAGAGCTGGAAATCGACGTAGAATTCCCGGCGGATTACCACAACGAAGACCTGGCCGGTAAGCCTGCCAAGTTCGCCATCACTATCCACAAGGTTGAAGAGCCCCAGCTGCCCGAGCTGGACCAGGAGTTCTTCAAGCGTTTCGGTATCGAAGCCGAAGACGAAGCCGCCTTCCGTGAGGAAGTGAAGAAGAACATGGAGCGCGAGCTCAAGCAGGCGGTTTCCAACAAGGTCAAGAACGACGTTGTTGAAGGCCTGCTGGCGACCACCGAGCTGGACATTCCGTCTGCCCTGGTAGACCAGGAAATCGACCGTCTTCGCCAGGACGCTGTTCAGCGTTTCGGTGGCCAGGTTGACTTCCAGCAGCTGCCGAAGGAAATCTTCGAAGACCAGGCCAAGCGCCGCGTGAAGACCGGCCTGCTGTTCCAGGAAGTGGTCAAGAAGAACGACCTGAAAGCCGACGACGCCAAGGTTGAAGAGAAGATCCAGGAAATCGCTTCTACCTACGAGCAGCCGGACGAAGTTATCGCCCACTTCAGCAGCAACCCGGACCAGAAGGCCCAGGTTGAGTCTTCTGTACTGGAAGATGCCGTGGTTGACCACGTCCTGGCCCAGGCCAAGGTGACCGAGAAGAAAATGAAGTACGAAGAAGCGGTAGCCGCTGGTCAGCAGCAGCGCTGATCAGGCCCGGGCCTGGTGCCCGGTGCCGCTTTCTGGAAACAGCCGGCGTGTCCGGCTGTTTTCATCTGGGCTTACTGCTGGCAGAGTATAAGTATTCAGGGGTGTCCTGATCGCCGATTCAGGATATCCTCCGCAGAAGTCCATGCCCATTGTCCATAAGGAGTTCAGGCGCACATGACGCAGAAACCGTTTGATGGCCCTACAATGATAACCAGCGCCGGTCTGGTGCCGATGGTAATTGAACAGACGGCACGTGGAGAGCGTTCCTTCGACATTTATTCACGTCTGCTCAAGGAGCGGGTGATTTTCCTGGTTGGCCCGGTTGAAGATCACATGGCGAACCTTGTGGTTGCCCAGCTGCTGTTCCTGGAATCCGAAAACCCGGACAAAGATATCCACCTGTACATCAACAGCCCGGGTGGCTCCGTAACTGCGGGCATGTCTATCTACGACACCATGCAGTTCATCAAGCCGGACGTTTCTACCCTGTGTATTGGCCAGGCGGCCAGCATGGGTGCTTTCCTGCTTTCCGGTGGTGCCAAGGGCAAGCGTGCCTGCCTGCCCAATTCCCGCGTGATGATTCACCAGCCGCTGGGCGGATATCAGGGCCAGGCAACGGATATCGAGATCCACACCCGCGAGATCCTGAAGATTCGCCATACCCTGAACTCCATTCTGGCCCACCATACCGGCCAGGATCTGGAGACCATCGCCCGTGATACCGACCGTGATAATTTCATGGACCCGGTCCAGGCGAAGGAGTACGGGTTGATCGATACAGTACTTGATAAGCGCGTATCGAATAACTAATACTGAAAGTCATCGCATCATCCCTGGTCGGCGTACTGTTTGATTGCGCCGACCAACGAAGAACAGAGGTATTTCAATGGCAGATGAAAGAAACGGCAGGGGCGACGATAACGGCAAGTTGCTGTACTGCTCGTTTTGTGGAAAGAGCCAGCATGAAGTCCGTAAGCTCATTGCAGGGCCCTCGGTGTTCATCTGCGACGAGTGTGTAGACCTGTGTAACGACATTATTCGGGAAGAAATCCAGGAAAATGCCCAGGAAGAGGCCAGCGACCGGCTGCCTACCCCTGCGGAAATCCGGGAGACCCTGAACGAATATGTGATCGGCCAGGATCGCGCCAAGGTGGTTCTGTCTGTAGCGGTGTACAACCACTACAAGCGTCTGCGTTATGGTGAAGGCAAGAGCGACGTGGAGCTGGGCAAGAGTAACATCCTGCTGATCGGCCCGACCGGTAGCGGTAAGACTCTGCTGGCTGAAACCCTGGCCCGCATGCTGAACGTGCCGTTTACCATTGCCGATGCCACCACGCTGACCGAAGCCGGTTATGTGGGTGAGGATGTTGAAAACATCATCCAGAAGCTGCTGCAGAAGTGCGACTACGATGTCGACAAGGCCCAGCGCGGCATTGTGTACATCGATGAAATCGACAAGATTTCCCGCAAGTCTGACAATCCCTCCATTACCCGGGATGTTTCCGGTGAGGGTGTTCAGCAGGCACTGCTCAAGCTGATTGAAGGCACGGTAGCATCGGTTCCGCCCCAGGGTGGCCGCAAGCATCCGCAGCAGGAGTTCCTGCAGGTTGATACCACCAACATGCTGTTTATTTGTGGTGGTGCCTTCGCTGGCCTGGAAAAGGTGATTCAGGAACGGTCCGAGCGCAGCTCCATCGGTTTCTCCGCTACGGTGAAGAGCCCGGACGACAGCAAGAACACCGGCGACATCATCCGTGATGTGGAAACCGAGGACCTTGTGAAGTTCGGCCTGATTCCGGAGTTCGTCGGTCGTTTGCCGGTTGTGGCAACCCTGACCGAGCTGGACGAAGAGGCCCTGGTGCAGATCCTGACCGAGCCCAAGAACGCACTGACCAAGCAGTACCAGAAGCTGTTCGATATGGAAGGTGTGGAGCTGGATTTCCGGGAAGACGCCCTGCGTGCGGTGGCCAGAAAGGCCATGGAACGCAAGACCGGTGCCCGGGGCCTGCGCTCCATCATGGAAGCCACCCTGCTGGATACCATGTACCAGATTCCATCCGAGCACGATGTGTCCAAGGTGGTGATCGACGAAAGCGTGATCAAGGGCGATTCCGAGCCCTTCAAGATCTACGCCAGCAGCGATCACGCCAAGGCCGTACCGGAAGACTGATTTCCGGACCGTCATGGTGCATCAGAAAAAGGGGCGGCAACGCCCCTTTTTCATTGGCCTGCTTTCACAAAATCGCATCATCCCGCCCGTGCTTTCCTTTCGTAAAAAGATTGCAATTTTTGTCTGCGCCCCAATGATGGGTGATATGCTGAAAGAAACGCTGTCAGAGGATTCCCTATGACCCGTATACCTGAAGAAACCGTGCAAGAATATCCGCTGCTCCCGCTGCGGGATGTGGTGGTATTTCCGCACATGGTGGTGCCACTGTTTGTGGGCCGAGAAAAATCCATCCAGGCCCTGGAAGCCGCGATGGAGGGCAGCAAGGAAATCCTTCTGGTCGCCCAGAAAGACGCTTCTACCGACGAGCCGGGCCCGAAAGATGTGTTCGACATGGGCACGCTGGCTACCGTGCTGCAAATGCTCCGGTTACCGGACGGCACTGTTAAAGTGCTGGTTGAAGGTAATGCCCGGGCCAGCATTACCGGCATTGAAGAAGCCGACTTCCTGACCGGCCAGGCTGTTCTGATGGATGAGGAGTCTTTGCCCGAGCGCGAAGAAGACGTTCTCACCAAGACCCTGATGGGCGAATTTGAGAAGTTCGTAAAACTGTCCAAGAAAGTGCCTTCGGAAGTGTCCAATGCGCTCACCGGCATCAATGAGCTGGAGCGCCTGGTAGACACCATGGCCGCGCACCTGGATATGCGCATTCCGGAGAAGCAGGAACTGCTGGAAGCCCTGGATGTACGCAAGCGGGTAGACCTGCTGCTGGGCAAACTGGACGGCGAGATCGACCTGATCGAGGTTGAAAAACGCATCCGTGGCCGCGTGAAGAAGCAGATGGAGCGCAGCCAGCGGGAGTATTACCTGAACGAACAGATGAAGGCCATCCAGAAAGAGATGGGCAATCTGGGTGAGGGTAACAACGATTTTGAAGAGCTGGAGCAAAAGCTCGAGCAGGCCGGCCTGCCGGAAGAAGCCCGCAAGAAGACCGAAGCGGAACTGAACAAGCTGAAGATGATGTCGCCCATGTCTGCCGAAGCCACGGTAGTGCGGGGCTACATCGACTGGATGCTGGCAGTGCCCTGGAAAAAGCGCAGCCGCGTTCGCCACGACCTGGAAAAAGCGCGCGAGATTCTCGACCGGGACCACTACGGCCTGGATGAAGTCAAGAAACGCATCCTTGAGTACCTGGCGGTGCAAAGCCGGGTGAAGAAGGTCAAAGGGCCGGTATTGTGCCTGGTAGGGCCTCCCGGTGTGGGCAAGACCTCGCTGGGGCAGTCCATCGCCAAGGCTACCAACCGGAAATACACCCGAATGGCCCTGGGTGGCGTGCGTGACGAAGCGGAAATCCGTGGTCACCGCAAAACCTATATCGGCGCCTTGCCGGGCAAGCTGTTGCAGAAGCTGGCCAAGGTAGAGGTGAAGAACCCGCTGTTCCTGTTCGATGAAATCGACAAGATGGGTATGGACCATCGGGGTGACCCGGCGTCGGCCCTGCTTGAGGTCCTGGACCCGGAACAGAACCACACCTTCAACGACCATTACCTGGAAGTGGATTATGACCTTTCCGATGTGATGTTCGTGTGTACCTCCAACTCCATGGATATTCCGCCGGCGTTGCTGGACCGTATGGAGATCATCCGGATTCCGGGTTACACCGAAGACGAGAAGGTCAACATTGCCCTGCGTTACCTGCTGCCCAGGCAGATCAAGGCCAATGGCCTGCGTAAGCACGAACTCAAGTTACCGGAAGAGACCCTGCGCGACCTGATCCGCTACTACACCCGGGAAGCCGGTGTGCGTGGCTTGGAGCGGGAGATTGCCAAGATCTGCCGTAAGGTAGTGCGTGAGCACGTAGAGAGCAGTGATAACGCTTCTATTACCCTGACGCCGGACATGCTGGAAGATTATTCCGGCGTGAAGAAGTTCAAGTACGGCCTGGCCGAGGAAAGCAATCAGGTTGGCCAGGTGACGGGCCTGGCCTGGACCCAGGTGGGCGGCGAACTGCTGACCATCGAATGCGCCCTGACCCCGGGTAAGGGCCGCGTGGTGAAAACCGGTTCTCTGGGTGATGTGATGCAGGAGTCTATCCAGACTGCGCTCACCGTGGTTCGCAGCCGTGCAGCAGGGCTCGGAATCGCTGATGATTTCCATGAAAAGCACGATCTGCACATCCACGTTCCGGAAGGTGCGACCCCGAAAGACGGCCCGAGCGCCGGTATCGGCATGTGCACCGCGCTGGTTTCTGCACTGACCCGAATTCCTGTGCGGGCCGATGTGGCCATGACCGGAGAGATCACATTGCGGGGCAGGGTACTGCCGATCGGCGGGCTGAAGGAAAAGTTGCTGGCAGCCCACCGTGGTGGCATCAAGACCGTTCTGATCCCAGATGAAAATGTCCGTGATCTCAAGGAGATACCGGATAATATCAAGGAGTCGCTGGAGATCCGTCCGGTTAAGTGGATTGATGAGGTGCTGGACATTGCCCTGGAATATGCACCGGATCCGTCTGCCGAAAATGCCCCTGGCAAGGCGGCGTCTTCGAAAGCAAAAGAAGATGCCAGTGATGTTACCGAGCGCATAAATACTCATTAATGACGGGATGAGTTGTTGACACGTCGGAGAGCCCATTGGTATAACTGTTTCGCCGTGAAGCAGCCAATACCAAGGGCTCCCGCGCAGTATGTGCCTATTCCGATCACCGGTGAAACACCGCAAGGAATAAGAAAACAGAAGAATGGAATTCTCCGACTGCTTATGCGATAGTCGGAAAAGTCCGCTAAAAAATCCGACCTATAACATCTTCAACCTGAAATCGAAGGGGTTTAGTGTGAACAAGTCCGAACTGATCGACGCAATTGCAGAATCCGCAGATATTTCCAAAGCAGCAGCTGGCCGTGCGCTGGATGCAATGACCAGCTCCATCACCGGTGCTCTGAAGAAAGGCGACCAAGTTACCCTGATCGGTTTCGGTACCTTCTCTGTGAAAGAGCGTGCAGCCCGTACCGGCCGCAACCCGCAGACCGGCGCTGAAATCAAGATCGCGGCCTCTAAAGTACCTGGCTTCAAAGCAGGTAAGGCCCTGAAAGACGCCGTTAAGTAACGGTTCTTTCTTTGGCGGCTTTCGCACGCGGGAGCTGCCGCAGGAACTCGAGGCGCATTCCGTAAAGGGTGCGCCTTTTTGCGTTAAGAAGGGGCTGCCAGAACAGCTTCTCGCCAACAAAACATCCGCACGACCTTGAACAGGGATTCAGGAATAACATGCTTCAAGATATTCGGGATAATGCCCAGGGCACCATCGCAAAGGTTATTATCGGCCTTTTGATCATTTCCTTGTCGATCTGGGGGATGGACGCGATCATTGGCGGCTTCACCGGTGAACCGGAAGTGGCCACCGTTAACGGCAACGACATTACCGAACGGGAGTTCCTGCGCACCGTTCAGCTGGAAACCCAGCAACGCCTCATGCAGATGGAAAACCCGGATCCGTCACTGGTGGATGAAGACCAGGTTCGCCGGGATGTTCTGGAGGCTTTGATCCAGGAAGCCGTGCTCACCCAGGACGCTGCCAACCAGGGCCTCGAACTTTCCGATGCCGACATCGATTCCCTGATTACCCAGATGCCCCAGTTCCAGGTGGATGGCCAGTTCAACCGCGACCGCTTTGTGGCCACTGTGCGTAACCTGGGTATGGGTGTTGCTGAATTCCGTGAAAGCCTTCGCAAGAACTACGTGGTTAACCAGATCCGTGCGGCGATTGCCCAGACCGGCCTTGCCGTTCCCGCCCAGGCGGAACAACTGCTGGCTATCCAGAACCAGACCCGGGACTTCCGCGTACTGACGATTGATGCCGATACGGTGGCTGACCAGCTGTCGGTATCGGATGCAGACATCGAGGCTTACTACGAAGACAACAAAGACCAGTTCCGTAAACCGGAACAGGTTTCTGCCGCCTACATCACCCTGTCACTGGATGCGCTGGCAAGTGTCATCGAAATCTCCGACGAGGAAGTGCGTGGCTACTATGATGAGCGCGCCGAAGACTTTGCCCGTGAAGAGCGTCGTGCCGCCCATATCCTGATTGAAGCGGGTGTCGAGGCAGAGCAAACCATGGCAACCATCCAGCAGCGTCTGGAAGAGGGTGAATCCTTTGCTGCGCTGGCGGAAGAGTTTTCGGTTGATACCGTTTCCGCCCGTGAGGGTGGCGACCTGGGCTTTGCCGGTCGTGGTGTTTATGACGAAGCTTTCGAGCAAGCGCTGTTTGCACTGGAAGAAGGTGAAACCTCCGGCCCGGTGGAAACCAGCTTTGGTGTGCACCTGATTCGCCTTGTAGAAGTGCGCCGTGCTGATGTGCCGGCATTTGCAGAGCTGGAATCCGAACTGCGTGACGAGCTGGCCCGTGCCCGGGCAACCGAGCGTTTCGCTGAAGTGCGGTCCCAGCTGGCTGATGCTGCCTATGCCGCGGATGACCTGGCGGGCCCGGCCTCCGAACTGGGGCTGGACGTTCAGGAAGTCTCTGGTGTAACCCGCGACGGCGGCCCGGGGCCGTTTGACCACGCCGGACTGGTTCGCCAGCTGTTCTCTGACGACGTGCTGACTGGCGGCTACAACACCGAACTGATCGATGTTGAAAATAATCGTGCGGTGGTGGCCCGGGTTCGCGAGTATCAGGAGCCGCGCCAGCTGGAGTTGGCGGATGTTGAAGGCCAGGTTCGTGACCTGCTGACCAGCCGTGCAACCCGCAAGGCCCTGGATGACCGTGCGGCCGAGCTGGTGGCTGCGGTAGAAGCCGGTGAGCAGCCGATGGCTGACCAGTGGCAGGGTTTTGAAGGCGAGGGCCGTAACGTGGCAGGACTGGATCCGTTCATTGCCCAGGCTGTGTTCTCCCTGCCGCATCCTGAAGGCGAGCAGCCGGTTGTCGGCAAGGCGCTGGGTGGTAGCGAGGCTGCGGTGATCGTGCTGAGCGCGGTTAACCCGGGTGAGGTTCAGGATGATAATCCTGAGTACCGCCAGCTGCAGCAGTTCCTGGCACAGCTTGAGGGACAGCGTGAGTACCAGGCCTATCAGCAGTACCTGAGAAACACCGCAGAAGTCGAGCGGAATTAAGGTCAGGCTTCAGACTTTAAAGGGTGCCCTCGGGCACCCTTTTTCTTTTGCCCGGCGAAGCCGGCAAACAGCGAGTAGGGGATCAGTTCTGGGGGAAGCGGGTAGCCTTCAGGCTTTCCTTGATCTTTTTCAGGTGATCCAGGAAATCCGGGCCGCGCTTGAGGGTGACTCCGGTAGCCAGGATATCGATGACCGTCAGGTGAATAATCCGGGAAGACATGGGCATGTAGACCTCGGTATCTTCCGGTGCAGTGACACCCACAACCGCGGTGCAGGCTTCCGCCAGCGGCGACTCCGGATTGGTAATGCCGATAACCGTGGCGCCATTGGCCCTGGCCAGGTGGGCAATCTCCACGGTTTCCCGGGTACGGCCGGTAAAGGAGATCAGCACGATGGCGTCGCCAACCCCGGAACCGGCGGCCACCATGCGTTGCATCAGGGCGTCGTCGTAAGAGGTTACCGGGATGTTGAAGCGGAAAAACTTGTGTTGGGCATCCAGGGCGACCGAGGCCGAACCGCCCATGCCGAAAAAGGCAATCTGCTTGGCCTGGATCAGGTAATCCACCACTGTGGCAATGGCCTGTGGGTCCAGCGCCTGCCTTGCCTTGTCCAGGTTGGCGATGGTGCTGAGCATGATTTTTTCGCCATACTCCGCCGGGCTGTCATCCGGCTCTATATCCTGGCCCACGTAGGGGGTGCCGGTGGCAATGCTCTGGGCCAGCCGGATTTTGAAGTCCGGAAAGCCGGTTGCGGAGAATCCGCGGCAGAACCGGTTGACCGTCGGCTCGCTCACATCCGCTGCGCGGGCAAGGGCAGCGATGGAGTAACGGGTTGCCGCACTCGGGTCTTTGAGAATGGCCTCGGCAACCTTGCGCTCGGATTTATTCAGCGATTCCAGGCGATTCTGGATCTGCTCAAGCAGGTTGTCGTCTCTGCGTCCCGGGTTGTCCGCCATGCAGCTATACTCCCTTCTGTTCTGGTGGTAAGACGTCATTATACCTGCTGCGGGCAAACAAAAGGGTAGTAAATATGTCATATATCGGAAGTGCCCTTGGCTTGGCCCCGGGACAGTGCCATTATTTGGCTAAAGTTACGAAAAATCCGGCCTTGCGGTACGCCGGGCGAAGGAGACGCTGATGGTGGATCAACCTGTGTGTGCCTGCGATCTGATGCTGTTCGGAGCCTCGGGAGACCTTGCCCAGCGCAAACTGTTCCCGGCGCTGTATCAGCTTGACCGGGCCGGGTTGCTGGCGTCGGACAGCCGGGTGCTGGCCATTGCCCGGCGCGACACAGACACCGCAGCCCTGCGCAAAGCGCTGTTGGCCAGGCTGGAGGAGCAGATTCCGGAGCCGGAGTTCGACGCCACCGTAGCGCAGGGATTCGTCAGCCGTGTGGAATACCTGGAGCTGGATTTCACCGATACCGACGGTTTCCTGGTGCTCAACGACTGGCGCCATCCCGGTAACCAGTTGATTGTCTATATGGCCACGCCGCCATCCATGTATGGCGTGATTGCCCGGAATCTGAGGGCCGGTGGTTGCTGTACCGAACGTACCCGGGTGGTGGTGGAGAAACCCATCGGCCACGACCTGGAATCTTCGAAAGTGATCAATGACGAACTGGCTGAAGTTTATCGGGAAAGCCAGCTGTTCCGGATTGATCATTACCTGGGTAAGGAAACGGTCCAGAACCTGATTGCCTTGCGGTTTGCCAACAACCTGTTCGCTTCCCAGTGGGACCAGAACCATATCTCCCACGTGGAGATCACGGTGGCAGAAAGCATGGGCATTGAAGGCCGCTGGGGTTATTTCGACCAGGCCGGCCAGATCCGGGACATGATCCAGAACCACCTGCTGCAGCTGCTGTGTCTGATTGCCATGGACCCGCCATCGGACCTGTCTGCCGACAGTATCCGGGACGAAAAGGTAAAAGTGCTGAAGGCGCTGAAACGGATTACCCCGGATATGATGGCGGAATACGTGGTGCGCGGGCAGTACACCTCCGGCACCAGTGAAGGCAAGCCGGTGCCCGGTTACCTGGACGAAGAGGGCGCCAACAAGGCCAGCGAAACCGAGACCTTTGTTGCGCTGAAGGCCGAGATCGACAACTGGCGCTGGTCTGGCGTGCCCTTCTATATTCGCACCGGCAAGCGGCTTCCGGAGAAAATGTCGCAGATCATCATCCACTTCAAGCCGGCACCCCATTACATCTTCGATCCGGACCAGAAGCACCTGGCCAACAACAAACTGATTATCCGGCTGCAGCCCGATGAGGGCATGGCCCTGAAGATCCTCACCAAGGACCAGGGGCTGGATAAGGGCATGCGGTTGCGCCAGGGGCCACTGGAGCTGACGTTCTCCGAAACCTTTGATACCGATCGGATTCCGGATGCCTACGAGCGGTTGCTGTGGGAAATCATGCGGGGCAACCAGTACCTGTTTGTCCGCCGCGATGAGGTGGAGCATGCCTGGCGCTGGGTAGACCAGATCATCCGTAACTGGCACGACAGCGGCGAACCGCCGAAGCGCTATGCTGCAGGCACCTGGGGGCCGGTGGCGTCGATTGCCATGATCACCCGGGATGGCAGGAGCTGGTATGAAGACGTGTGACCTGCCGCTACCCGAAGGGGTGCAGGCATTTTTCAGTGAGACCGCGCAGGAATGTGCGGGCCAGCTGGCGTTACACGTAGCGGAAAGCCTGCGTGGCCGGCTCCGTCGGGGCGGACGGACTTCGCTGGTGGTGTCCGGTGGCTCTACGCCGGTGCCCTTCTTTCAAACGCTGGCGCAGCAGGAGCTGGCCTGGGCCCGGGTTACGATGCTGCTGGCTGACGAGCGCTGGGTGCCGGAAGGGGACCCCGCCAGCAACACGACTCTGGTGCGGCAGAACCTGCTGCAGGGCAGGGCAAAGGACGCACGCTTTCTCAGCCTGCGGCAGCCGCTGTGCAGCGCCGAGCAAGCCTTGCCTGCTATCGAGCAGCTGCTGGCCGAGTTGAAGTTGCCGCTGGATGTGGTGGTTCTGGGTATGGGCAACGATGGCCATACGGCGTCGCTGTTCCCGGATGCGCCCCAGCTGCCGGAGGCAATGTCCATGCAGGCACCCGGCCGGGTGTGCGTGATGACACCTCCGTCCCAGGCCCATACCCGGGTAACCCTGACCCGTCCGGTGCTGGCGGGCGCCCGGTTCCTGGCGTTGCATCTCAGGGGTGAGGACAAGCTGGAAACCCTGGAGCGGGCCCTGAAGGCCCCGGATGACTGGCGGGAAATGCCAATCCGTGCTTTTCTGAAACCAGGCTTGCGAATTTACTGGAGCCCGTAACGGGCTGTTGTCCGGTTAGCGCCGGGGGAGACTTGAATGCCATTGCTATCTGTGGAGCACCAGGAAAAGATCGAGTTTGTGATGGCGCAGTCGCCATTGATACCCGTGATCACCATCCGTCATCCGGACGATGCCATCCCGCTTTGTCGGGCGTTGTTTGACGGCGGTATTCGCGCGCTGGAGATCACCTTGCGCACAGAGCATGGCCTGGATGCCATCCGGCGGGTTCGGGAAGCGCTTCCGGACGCGATTGTGGGGGCGGGTACGGTGATCAGCATCGATCAGTACCGGGACGTCGAGCGAGCCGGGGCCGAGTTTGTTATTACCCCTGGTGTAACCGATGCCATCCTGGATTTCGGTGTGACCTCGGAATCCCCCCTGCTGCCGGGCATCGCCACCGCATCAGAACTGATGATGGGGTACAGCCATGGCTACCGGCACTTCAAGTTGTTTCCCGCGGAAGTATCCGGGGGTGAAAGGGCGCTGAAGGCGTTTGCCGGCCCCTTCCCGGATGTCTGCTTTTGCCCGACCGGCGGGGTTCGCCAGCAGACAGCCGCAGCCTACCTCGCGCTGGATAATGTCTCTGCGGTGGGCGGTACCTGGCTGACGCCGGATGAAGCCGTGGCCAGTAAGGACTGGCAGACCATTACCGGCATCGCCCGGGCCAGCCTGGCGGCCATTGGCCACCGGGGCTGACCGGCACCGGTTACTGGATGTCGGACCCTACACGAACGATTTTCATGGAGTTGGTGCCACCCTGGGCGTTCACATAGTCGCCCTTGGTGATCACCACCAGGTCGTTATCCTGCACAACACCCCGGCGCTTCAGTTCGTCCACGGCCAGTGCATTGACCTTTTCATTGGCGTGGTTGGCGGAATCGAACGGAACCGTCTGCACGCCCCGGAACAGAGCCACCCGGTGCTGGGTGGAGTGGTGCCGTGAGAAGGCAAAGATCGGCAGGCTGGATTTGATCCGTGACATCAGGCGCGGAGTGGAACCGGTTTCTGTCAGGCAGATAATGGCAGACACACCCTGCAGGTGGTTGGCGGCGTACATGGCAGACAGGGCAATCGCCTCGTCTACCTTTTCCATGCTTTCGTGGATCCGGTGCTGGGATTGGTGCATGGACGGGTGCCGTTCCGCACCGGTGCAGATGCGCACCATGGCTTCCACGGCTTCTTTCGGGTAATCGCCTACGGCAGTCTCGGCGGACAGCATCACGGCATCTGTGTAATCCATCACCGCGTTGGCAACGTCAGACACTTCCGCCCGGGTGGGCATGGGATTGGTGATCATCGACTCCATCATCTGGGTGGCGGTGATCACAGCCCGGTTCAGCACCCGGGCCCGTTTGATGATGTGTTTTTGAACTGCTACCAGTTCGGCATCGCCGATCTCCACGGCCAGGTCGCCCCGGGCGACCATTACGGCGTCTGACGCTTCGATAACGGCATCCAGTGCGTCGGTATCGTGGGCCAGTTCGGCCCGTTCAATCTTCGCCACCAGGCCGGCATCGGAGCCGGCTTCTTTCAGCAGTTGACGGGCCACGTGCATGTCTTCGGCGGTGCGGACAAAGGAAACCGCCACGTAGTCGGCATCCAGGCGGGCGGCGGTGACGATGTCCTGCTTGTCTTTCTCGGTGAGGGCGTCCGCTGAGAGGCCGCCACCGCGCTTGTTCAGGCCCTTGTTGTTGGACAGCGGGCCGCCGATCAGTACGGTGGAGGTGATGCTGTGGTCGTCGACCGCGGTCACTTCCATTTCAATCCGGCCGTCATCCAGCACCAGGATATCGCCCGGGCTGACGTCGTTGATCAGTTGTTCGTAATCAATGCCAACTTGCTCCGATGTGCCAGCCTCTTTGTCCATGGTGGCGTCGAGCACGAAGGTCTGGCCCCGTTCCAGGGTGACCTTGTTGTCGGTGAAGCGGGCGATGCGCAGTTTCGGGCCTTGCAGGTCGGCCAGGATGGCCACAAAGCGACCTTGGGCCGCGGCCGCTGCACGAACCCGGCGGGCTCGTTCCATATGCTCTTCGGCGCTGCCGTGGGAAAAGTTGAGGCGGGTAACATCAACGCCGGCGGCGATGATACCTGCCAGCGATTCCTCACTGTCGGTGGCGGGGCCGAGGGTGGCGACAATCTTGGTGCGCCTGAGCATAGTGCGTGTCCTTGTCTGTAAAATTTGAGTGTTCAATTGAACCTGAAAGCCTCCGGTAAAGAAAGTACACTTAGGTCTGGAATAACCACGATACAGGGAGAGAGCCCATGCACTCTACGGTTCAGAAGGTGACCAACCGCATCATCGAACGCAGCAGGGCTTCCCGCGCGGATTATCTCGAGAGGATGGCCGGGCTGGCGGCAAAGGACCCCCATCGTGGCACCTTGTCTTGCGGTAACCTGGCCCATGGCTTTGCGGCTTGTAGCCAGGGCGATAAAGACACCCTGAAATTTCTTAACCGGGCCAATGTGGCCATGGTTTCCGCCTACAACGACATGTTGTCTGCCCATCAGCCTTATCAGCGCTTTCCTGACATTATACGCGAAGCGGCCCATGGCATGGGCTCGGTAGCCCAGTTTGCCGGCGGCACTCCCGCCATGTGTGACGGGGTCACCCAGGGCCAGCCTGGAATGGAGCTGAGCCTGTTTTCCCGGGACACCATCGCCATGAGTACGGCAGTGGCGCTGAGCCACAACATGTTCGACGCGGTTATGCTACTGGGTATATGTGACAAAATTGTGCCGGGGTTGCTGATTGGCGCCCTGAGCTTCGGCCACCTGCCGGCCATTCTGGTGCCATCCGGCCCCATGCCGTCGGGGCTGCCGAACAAGGAAAAGCAGCGTATTCGCCAGCTCTATGCCGAGGGCAAGATCGGCCGGGATGAATTGCTGGAAGCCGAAAGCCTGTCTTACCACAGCCCGGGTACCTGTACCTTTTACGGCACCGCCAACAGTAACCAGTTGCTGGTAGAGGTGATGGGCCTGCACCTGCCCGGTGCGGCTTTCGTAAACCCCGATACGCCCCTGAGGGATGCCCTGACCCGCGCGGCGACCGAGCAGGTCATCAAGTTGTCCCGGCCCCACGGCGGCGAGTTGGGGCTCGGCCATATGGTGGACGAGAAAGCCATTGTGAATGCCCTGGTAGCCCTGCTGGTGACCGGTGGCTCCACCAACCACACCATCCACTGGATCGCCATTGCCCGGGCGGCCGGGATCCTGGTTGACTGGAACGACTACGCCGAGTTGTCGTCGGTGGTGCCTTCCATGACCCGTATTTACCCGAACGGCCAGGAAGACATCAACGCTTTCCACGAAGCCGGCGGCACGCCGTTCCTGATTCGGGAGTTGCTGGCACAAGGCTACCTGCATAACGACGTCAACACAGTGATCGGTAAGGGGCTGGATGCCTACGCCCGGATGCCGGAGCTGGAAGGGGAAAGCCTTCGCTGGCACCCGGCTGTTACCAGGAGCCAGCGCCCGGATGTGCTGAGCAGCGCTGCAGAGCCCTTCGCCCCGGATGGCGGATTGAGGGTGCTGGATGGCAATCTCGGGCGCGGAGTGATCAAAGTGTCGGCGGTAGCACCGGAACACCATCGGGTTGAGGCGCCGGCGGTGGTGTTCAACGACCAGAACGAACTGAAAGCCGCCTTTGAAGCTGGCGACCTGGACCGGGATTGCGTGGTGGTGGTGCGCTTTCAGGGGCCGAAAGCCAACGGCATGCCGGAGTTGCACAAGCTGACCCCTTACCTCGGTGTACTTCAGGATCGAGGCTATCGGGTGGCGCTGGTGACCGATGGCCGGATGTCCGGAGCCTCCGGCAAGGTGCCGGCGGCTATCCATGTTTACCCGGAAGCACTGGCGGGCGGCCCGCTGGCCAGGATTTGTGACGGCGACGTTATTTGCGTGGATGCCGTTAGTGGTGTGCTGTCGGTGCAGCTCGGCGAGGCGGAACTGGCTGACCGCAGCCCGGCCAGTGCAGACCTGGCAGCGAACCATACCGGCTATGGCCGTGAACTGTTCGGCTGGATGCGCCAGGGTGTCTCGAATCCGGAGCAGGGTGCCAGTGTGTTCTGGAGCGCCGGCTGATGACGGAAGCTGTTCCGCACGCCATGGCGCTGGTGGGTGATGTTGGCGGTACCCATGCCCGGTTTGCGCTGGTGGTGCCGGGATCGGTGCAGTTGCAGTCGCTGAAGGTTTTCCGCTGTGCTGATTTTTCGGGGCCCGGGCAGGCCGTTGCGGCGTACCTGAAGCATGTAGGGCCGGTGACTGTCCGCGAAGCCTGTGTGGCCGTTGCCGCCCCGGTTACCGGTGACGTTGTCACCCTGACCAACAACCGCTGGCAGTTCGATACCGGGCACCTGGCGCAACGCTTCGGCCTGGACCGGTTCCGGCTGGTGAATGATTACACCGCCATGGCGCTGGGCGTAATGCACGTGCCGGCCAGCCAACGGGTGCCGGTGGGCGGGGGTGGCGCAGACCCGTCGCGCCCGGTACTGGTTCTTGGCCCGGGCACCGGCCTGGGCATGTCGGCACTGGTGCCGGCGGCGGATGGCTGGATACCGCTGGCAACCGAAGGGGGCCATGTGGACTTTGCGCCGCTGGATGACCTTGAGTGCGAGATTGCCCGCCGTCTTCGCGCGGCCTATGGCCGGGTTTCTGTGGAACGACTGCTGTGTGGTGCGGGTATCATGAACCTGTATCGAACGCTGGCGGAGATTACCGGCAGTAAGCCGGTACACGATGCCCCGGAGCAGGCTTCCGCAGCGGCCATGGCAGGTAATGACGAGCTGGCAGCCCGGGCGCTCAGCCTGTTCTGTGACATTCTGGGCCGGGTAGCCGGCAACAGCGTTCTGACCCTGGGCAGTTACGGCGGTGTCTATCTTTGTGGCGGCATTGTGCCGGCGATTCTCGACTTTTTCATGGCCAGCGGCTTTCGCGCCGCCTTCGAAAACAAGGGCCGTATGCGGCCATTATTGGAGGCCACGCCGGTTCAGGTGGTGCTGGATGGCAACACCGGGCTGTACGGCGCTGCAGCTGCCCTGACTAATGCCGGGAGGTGACCATGACTCAGACGGCTAATCATCTGGATAGCCTGGACTTTGACCAGCTGGTGCAGCAGGTAAGGGCCTGTACCCTGTGTAAAGATGTCTTGCCGGAAGGGCCGAGGCCGGTTGTCCAGCTGTCCCGGTCGTCCCGAATCCTGGTGGTCGGCCAGGCGCCGGGCCGCAAGGTTCACGAAACCGGAATTCCGTTCAACGATCCCAGCGGTGACCGGCTTCGGCAATGGATGGGCGTGGACAGGGAGCAATTCTACAACGAGGAACAGGTGGCTATTCTGCCCATGGGATTCTGCTTTCCCGGCACCGGAAAATCCGGAGACCTGCCGCCCCGGCCGGAATGCGCCGAAACCTGGCGCGAGGCCTTGCTGGCGCGGCTGGACAAGGTTGAGCTGACCCTGGTAATCGGCCAGTATGCCCAGGCCTGGCACCTGCCGGACAGCCGAAAATCGGTAACCGATAATGTCAAAGCCTGGCGGGAATACTGGCCAGGGCTATTGCCCATGCCTCACCCGAGCCCGCGCAATATCCGCTGGCTGAAAAGCAATCCCTGGTTCGAGCAGGAGGTGATTCCCCGGCTTCAGGCCCGGATCCGGGAATTACTCTGACCCGGCGGCGGTGAACAGGCTCTGGTGCCGGGTTGCCGCCCGATGGATGTAGCTGTCCAGCTGCTCCCGTTGCTGCTCCGTGATATAGAGCCCCTGCTTGGTACGCCGCCAGAGTACGTCTTCCGCGCTCAGTGCCCACTCGTGGGCAATCAGGTAGTCTACTTCACGCTGGTACAGGGTGGCGGTGTAGGCGTGGCCAAGATCCTCTGTGCGGGTACAGCCTTTGAGGATGTGGTGGCTGTCGGTGCCATAGCTGCGCACAAACCGGCGGATAATGGCGCGGTCCAGCCAGGGGTAGTGCAGTTGCAGCTCTTCTGCGAGCTGTTGCTGGCTGGCAAAGTCGGCCCCCGGTAACAGGGCGTTCCGGGTCCAGGATTTGCCCGCTCCGGGGAAGTAATCGCATACGGCATCGGTGACCGCCTCGGCCAGCTTACGGAAGGTGGTGATCTTGCCACCGAACACGGAAATCAACGGCGCCTGGTGATCCTGGTCGTCGACCTCGTAGGAGTAGTCGCGGGAAGCGCTCTGGGCATTGCCGCCTTCATCGTCCATCAGCGGCCGGACCCCGGAGTAGCTCCATATCACATCGCCGGGTGTCAGTTGCCGGCGGAAATACTGGTTCACCACGTCCAGCAGGTAGCGGGTTTCCTCTTCGGAAATTCGTGCTTCCGACGGGTTGCCCTCGTAGTCCACATCGGTGGTGCCAATCAGGGAGAACTCATCTTCGTAGGGAATGACGAACACAATGCGCTCGTCGGCATTCTGGAGAATGTAGGCTTCGGTATCCTGGTTAAGGCGGGGCACCACAATGTGGCTGCCCTTGACCATGCGGATCTGTTTGGGCGCAGCCATGCCCAGGCTTTCACCGAACAGACGGCTGACCCAAGGCCCGGTGGCATTCACTACCACCCTGGCGCTGAGGGTTCGTGTGTGCCCGGTGAGGGTATCTTCGAGTACCGCCTGCCAGCCAGAGCCCTTGCGTTCGGCCCGGACGCACCGGGTGCGGGGCAGGATACTGGCGCCTTTTTGCTGGGCCTTGCGAGCTGAGAGTACCACCAGCCTTGCGTCGTCTACCCAGCCATCGGAGTATTCAAAGCCCCGGGTGATTTCCGGTTTCAGGGGGGATTCTTTGCCGAAGTTGATGGCCCGGGAGCCGGCCAGCAGTTCACGCTTGGCGAGGTGGTCGTACAGAAACAGGCCCGTGCGGATCATCCAGGCCGGTCTCAGGTGAGGCTGGTGGGGTAAGCGAAAACGCATCGGCCACATGATGTGGGGAGCATTGCCCAGCAGGGCCTCCCGTTCCGCCAGTGCTTCACGCACCAGCCTGAACTCGTAATGCTCCAGATAACGCAGGCCGCCGTGGATCAGCTTGCTGCTGCTGGACGACGTCGCCGAGGCCAGGTCGTTCATCTCACACAAGACAACCCTGAGCCCGCGGCCGGCGGAGTCCATGGCAATGCCTGTGCCGTTTACGCCGCCACCGATAACAAGTAAATCGCAGTGGTCCGGAAATCCGCCGAGCGGTGATGTTTCTGTGCTGGTTTTTGATGCTTTCCGAACCACTGTCTGCTCACTCCTTGTGTCAGAGCCGGAGTGGCTTGCCGGCCTCGCGGCGGCGCTCCTCCCACTCTTCTTGGGTTTGTGCGGCCTGGTCTCCGGCCATGGAGCCGATGATCTCGAAATAATCCGAGGCAAATTCATCGGCCATCACCTGGTCACGGGGTTTTACTTTCACCACGTAAACGCTTTGTACGTTCTGGTGATCAAACTCGCGCCAGTACTGCTCGTCTTTCAGGAAACTGTAGCGGTGGCCTTCCAGTGCCCGGATCACATCGGCAGTATTCGTAGTGCCGGCACGCTCAACCGCTTCCTTGTACTGGTACACAATACTGTAGGCCGAGGCCGCAGAGGAAGGGGGGCGCATTTCATAGCGGGCAGAGAAGGCTTCAACAAACTCCTTGCCGCGGGGGTAGTTGTTCTCGTACGGCAGGGTCCATACCCAGGGTGCGCCGCCAATCACACCTTCCATCATCGCCGGGCCCACCTGCCGGGCCATGCCCAGAGTCAGGTTGGGAACCACCACCTGCATGCGCTTGGTCAGACCCATTTCATAGGCCACCTGCAGCGCGCGCACCATGTCGTCGCCAAACAGTACCATCATCAGCACCTTGGCGTCAGATTCGGCAGCCTGTTCCAGGGCCTTGCGGAAGTCGGTAATCAGTGCCCGGGGAAACGGGGTTTTGACGCCCGGGTGGCGTTCGGTGTCCTGGGTATTGGAAAACTGGCGAACGGACTCTTCCACTGACCAGCCCCAGGTGTAGTCCGAGGTGATGTAGAAGTAATCGTCGTTTGGGTGGTTCTGGTTCAGGTAGTCGCCCAGTGCCTTGGCGGTCATCCAGGCATTGTATGGCTCCCGGAACATGAACCGGTGGCCTTCACTGCCGGTGGTGGCGTTGGAATAGGTGAGGGTACCGAAGTAAATGCGGTTCCTGTCGCGGGCGGCCTTGCCGGAGGCGATGGCAACGGCACTGGATACACCGCCAAACACCATCTGAACACCTTCCTGGTCAATCATTTCGGCGGTGTTGCGGGCGCCTTTTTCCGGCTCGCCGCGGGTGTTGCGGATGACCAGTTCCAGTGGTTGCCCCAGCACACCGCCGGCCTGGTTGATTTCCTCAACCGCAAGGTAGGCAGCCAGGCGTTGTTGCAGGCCCTGGTTTTTGTAGCGTCCCGTTTCCGGGTAGTTAAGACCGATCTTGAGAGATTCGGCGGAAACAGTGGCGCTGCCGAGCAAAAGCAGACATGCCGAGAGCAGGAAAGTCCTGAAAGTCATTGCAGATTGGCCTCCGGTTTAGGGTTCGCACAGCCTATTCTTGTTTTATGTCAGGCTGAAGTAATAGCGTAGTTTCTGCTCGGGGCTTTCAGGCAACAATGGGACTAAAGTGTAAAACGCCCGCTAATTCGCAGGCGCTTGATTTGCGTCAGTTTACGGGGTTATTGCCGTTGCCGGTTTGCGGGGTTATCGACGGCTTTCGGGTTGAAAAGCTGGTATCCGTCACGGCCACTTTGCTTGGCCTGGTACATCGCAATGTCTGCGCCATTAAGTAATTCTTCGCTGGTCTTGCCGTCACCCGGATACAGGCTGATACCGATACTGGTGCTCACTGCAAGGTGGTGGCCATTGATAACGTAGTCTGGGGCAGACGCCCTGACCAGCCTTTCTGCAACGTTCAGGACGGCTTCGGGGCTTTTTACCTCCGGCAGCAGGATAATAAACTCGTCTCCGCCCAGCCTGGCGAGGGTATCGTCTTCCCGAAGGCAACTACGCACCCTTGCAGTGAACTGTACCAGTAATTCGTCACCTGTCGCGTGGCCGAGGCGATCGTTCACGTCCTTGAATTTGTCCAGGTCCATGAACATGACAGCCAGTAACTGTTTGGTTCGATGAGCATGTCGGATGGCGTGGTCCAGGCGGTCTTCAAGCAGCCGCCGGTTGGGGACCCCGGTCAGGGCATCGTAATAGGCAAGCTGGCGGATTTGTTCTTCGTTTTTGCGGTTCTGGGTAATATCCGTAAACAGGCCGGCATAATGGGTAGCGTTGTCGTTGTCATCGGTGATTGCGGTAATGGTCAGCAATTCCAGGTAAAGCTCGCCGGTTTTACGCCGGTTCCAGATTTCACCGCGCCAGTATCCGTGGTGTTCAAGAGACTGCCACAGACGTGTGTAAAATTCTGAATCGTGGCGGCCGGAGGAAAGAACTTCCGGTGTGCGGCCGATCACTTCTTCCGGGCTGTAGCCTGTGAGGTGCGTAAAGGCCGGATTCACGAACTCGATTCGGGCATTTTTGTCGGTCACCATGATGCCTTCGAATGACGATTCAATAACACGTTCTGCCAGCTGCAGGGTCCGGCTCGACCGGGCAAGGGCTTTGTCGCGCTGTTCGAGTGCCTGCCGAAGGTCATCCAGGTACATTTGCTCGGCACCCGACAGCATATCGTTGTAACCGATCAGCCCGATAATTGCCCCTGTTTGGTCCAGCACACCGAGATGGCGAATGCGGTGGTCCAGCAACAAATCACGGGCGTGGATGAGCGGATCTTCTTCCTTCGCGGTAACCAGCGGGCGGGACGCTAATTCGCCAATACGGGTATTGCTGGTATGCCTGGCGATGAAGCGAACCATATCGCGCTCGGTGACAATACCAAAGCCGTCCTCACCGAAATTGACCACCACTGCGTCGGCTCCCCGGCGGTGCATCAGGTCGGCCACCTGGGCCAGAGGCAGCGATTCAGGTACGACTGCCGGTAAATGCGGAATGGCTGCGCCAACTTCCCTCAAGCGCAGATAGGGTTCCAATCCCTGATTCAGGGCCAGGTCTGTACGGGAAATAATGCCAACGGGTTGGCCGTCTTCGTCGGTAACCAGGGCATGTCGCTGGTTCTGGTTTTTTAGCCTGATTGCCGCCTGGGCAGTATCCATGGTGGCAGGTAACGACAGCACCGGCGATCTCATCACCGAGCGGACCGGTTGGCTGAACTGGTCCGGATCGGCGAAGTTGATGGCCAGGGCATCCCGTTCCGTCCATATTCCGACCACGGTGTTGTCCTGGCTGATCAAAATGGAACTGACCGAATTCTCCGCCATCCGCGCTGCGGCTTCGGAAATCACCGTTTCCGGACTGCATTGAAGCAGGAGGCCACTGTGCATGATCTGGGATACGGGAATTGGTTGCCCCATGTGTGCTCCTGTTGTCGATGCCGGAAGTTCCTGAATTATATCAATGTCCGGCGTCGGCTGCTTTTACTTTCACGTAACTGCCAGGGGCATCTTCAATGACCTCGAGTTTTCCTTCGCCGGGCTGTCGGGCCGGCACCTGGTCGCCTTCATAGCCGGCAATCCATTCCCGCCAGTATGGCCACCAGGAGCCCGGATGCTGCTCCGCACCGGAGAACCAGGCGTCCGGATCTTCCGGCAGGGTGTTGTTGGTCCAGAAGCCATATTTTTCTTTGTAGGGCGGGTTGATCACACCGGCGATGTGCCCGGAACCGGACAGGACAAAGCGGACATCGCCGCCGTAAGCGTGTGCCCCGTGGTAAGTGGTTTTCCACTTGGCGATGTGGTCCTGTCGCGCCGACAGGAAGAACGATGGCACCCGGATTTCCGACAGGTTGATGGTTTCGCCGTTCATGGTCAGGGCATCCGGCTGCACCAGCCGGTTATGCAGGTACATTTCCCGCAGATAGTAACTGTGCATTCTGGACGGCAGGTTGGTGCCGTCGGTGTTCCAGTACAGCAGGTCAAAGGCGGCGGGTTTCAGGCCTTTGAGGTAGTTGTTGGTCCAGTACGACCAGAACAGGTCGTTCTCGCGCAGCAGGTTAAACGTGAAGGCCATGGCCCGGCCATCCAGGTAGCCCTTGCGCTCCATGGCCCGCTCGATGCCACGGATGGAGTGATCGTTGATGAATACGCCGATGCCGCCGGGATCCGAGAAGTCCAGCAGGGTGGTCAGATAGGTGGTGCTGATGATCGGGTTACGGTTCTTCTTCTCCAGCCAGGCCATGGTAGAGCCCAGCAGGGTGCCGCCAATGCAGTAGCCGATGGCGTTCATCTGCTCTTCGCCGGTGGCCTCTGTTACCGCATCGATCGCCGCGAGGGGGCCGAGCTTCATGTAATCATCCCAGCCGGTCTCTTTCTGGGCCGGGCCCGGGTTACGCCAGGACACCACGAACACCGTCTGGCCCTGGCTCACGAGCCAGCGGATAAACGAGTTGCGCTCGGTCAGGTCCAGTATGTAGAACTTGTTGATCCAGGGCGGGATGATCAGAAGCGGCCGCTGCGCTACCGTCCTGGTGGTGGGTGTGTACTGGATCAGCTGCATCAGTTCGTTCTGGTACACCACCTTGCCCGGTGTGGTGGCCAGGTTGCCGCCGACTTCAAAGGCCGAGCGGTCGGTCATGCCGACATTGAACAGGCCGGGGTTCTGGCGCAGGTCTTCCGCCAGGTTGCGGGCGCCATCCACCAGGTTCATCCCTTTGCGCTCCCAGGTAATGCGCAACACTTCCGGGTTGGTCAGGGGATAGTTGGAGGGCGATAGGGCGCTGGTCAGTTGCCGGGCATAGAACATCATCTGGTCCCGGGCGGGGCCGGGCAGGCCTTCCATGTTCTCTACCCAGTTCAGGAACGCGCCGGAATTGATCAGGTATACCTGCTGAAGCACATCGAAAGGCACATGCTTGCGCCAGTCGTCAGCCAGGAAACGACGATCGTCGGATTCCGGAACGGCTACCGGCTCGGGCTGTTTGCCGGTCAGCCGGCTGAAAGTGTAACGGGCGAGGCCCAGATGCTTTTTGCCCAGCTCGATCTCGGCGCTGGCAAAGCGAAGCGGATGCAGCAGCAAGTCTTCGGCCATGGCACGATAGGCGTCTGACATTTCGCTGAGGGTGGACAGCTTGGCGTGGTCTACCATGCCGGTGTCGCCCAGCCATTGTTCCAGTTGCTGCTGGCCCTGACGCACGTTGTCGTCAAAGGCTTTCATCATCTGCTTTGCGGTTTTACTGATGTAGTCCATACCCAGCATCGGGGTTCTCCTTGCCTCGGATACAAAAAGGCCGGAGCGTCGCAGACGTTCCGGCCCGGCCGGTCATTCAGGGTGTCAGGCAGCGGTTTTGCTGTTCCTGCCTTTACCGGTGGCCGGTGTTTTTTCCGCTGTGTTATCAGCCGGTTTTGCCTCGAACACCTGCTGCAGTTGCTCGCGGGTTTCGTTGGCGTAGTCCTGCCAGGCCTTCCAGTCTGCAGATACCTGCTCGCTGATAGTTTTCAGGGTTTCGGCCTGGTCTGTGGTCAGGGTTTTCAGGCTTTCGAGGTCGCGTACCTCTGCCATCTTCCGGGCCTGGTCCATGGCAACATCGGCATACCGGCGGAACGCTTCCATCTGCATTTCTGCAGCTTTGCCGAACTGGTTGAACAGGGTTTCATTGAGGCGGTTGGCTTTTTCGAACAGCTCATTGTTCATGGGGTACAACTCCTTTGTAGTTGGAATGACTGGAATCCTCAGTCTAACTTTAGATGCGTGACATCATTTTGACAGGCATCAAACGCCGTTCCAGCATATTCTTTAGTCTGGAATTTGTAACCTTACAGTGGAGAAAACCATGAGCAGTCGCAAATCCGAACTGGAAACCCTGAAAGCGGAACTGCAGGCCCGCCTGACCCGGTATGAAGCGCACCAGCACCGTGAAGCGGGTGCATTGGATAAGGATTTTGAAGAGCAGGCCACGCAAACCCAGAACGACGAAGTGGTCGATTCACTGGAAGTGGAAACCCGCGCCGAACTGGTACAGATTGCCCATGCACTGGAGCGGATCGACAGCGGAGCAGGGGACGAATGCGAAAAATGCGGTGAGCAGATCGATCCGCGCCGGCTTCAGGTGTTGCCTTATACCACCGTTTGTGTAGATTGCGCCGACAACTGAATTCTGACAAACACTGAGTGGTAAAGATGACACAGAACCCCGCTGGATCAGAACCGAAGCAAGGATTGCCCAAAAGCCAGGTCATTGGTTTGTTTCTTGGCGCCGCTTTCCTGCTGGTTACCCTGCTGGTGCCGGCGCCGGAGACGATGGGGCCGAAGGCCTGGGCCGCCCTGGGCATGATGCTGATGATGGCCACCTGGTGGTCTACCGAAGCCATTCCCATTCCGGCTACCTCCCTGTTGCCGATTGTGCTGATACCGGCGCTGGGGTTGGGAAGTATCAGCCAGGCCACATCGCCCTACGCTAATCCGATCATCTTCCTGTTCCTGGGCGGGTTCACCCTCGGCCTGGCCATGCAGAGGTGGAACCTGCACCGGCGGATTGCGCTGCTGACCTTGCGGGCGATGGGGGACAAGCCGAAACGGCAGATTGCCGGGTTCATGCTGGCGACGGCCTTCCTGAGCATGTGGGTGAGCAACACTGCCACGGCAATCATGATGCTGCCGATCGGCTTGTCGGTGATCGGCATGATGGATGACAGCAATCCGGACGGGGTTCGCCGTTATGCCACGGCCTTGCTGCTGGCCATCGCCTATTCCGCCAGCGTGGGTGGTATTGCCACCCTGATTGGCACGCCGCCCAATGCCTTGCTGGCGGCTTACCTGAGCGAAAACCAGGGTATTTCCGTGGGCTTTGCCCAATGGATGCTACTCGGTGTGCCGGTGACGGTGGTGATGCTGACATTGACCTGGTGGTGGCTGACCCGCAAGGACTTCGGCATTGAAGGCGCCCGGGAAAGCGGCCAGATGATTCGGGACGAACTGGCCGCGCTCGGCCCCATGAGCAAGGGTGAAAAGCTGGTTGCACTGGTGTTTGTGGTGACGGCGTCGCTGTGGATTTTCCGGCCTTTGCTCTCTGGCAGCATTGCGCCCTGGCTGAGTGACACCGGTATTGCCATTGCTGCAGCGATTGCCATGTTCCTGATTCCGGTAAGCACCCGGGACAGGAGCTTCGTGCTGGACTGGGATTCGGCTAACCGCCTGCCCTGGGGCGTGCTGCTGCTGTTTGGTGGCGGCCTGGCCATGGCGGGCGTGATCAGCAGTTCCGGACTGGCCGAGTGGATTGCCGAGAGCATGGGCGTGGCTGGCACCTTGCCGGTACTGGTGATGATGATCCTGGTGGCTGGGGTGATTATCTTCCTCACCGAGGTGACCAGTAACACCGCTACAGCGGCGGCGTTCCTGCCGCTGCTGGGTGCCCTGGCGATGTCGCAGGACGTCTCTCCGCTGCTGTTGACGGTGCCGGCTGCCATTGCCGCCAGCTGTGCCTTCATGATGCCGGTGGCCACGCCGCCGAACGCCATCGTGTTCTCCAGTGGCCACATGAAGATTTCCGATATGATCAGGGCCGGTTTTGCGCTCAATATCATGGGTATTGTGGTGGTAACCCTGATTACCTACGCGCTGCTCGGAACCGTTTTCTCAATGTGATTCAGGGCCGGATGCTTTCCGGCCTTTCCCTCCCTTGAACCAGTTCTCAGTACTGTCGCTGCTGGCCCCGCCTGCAGCGACAGATTTGAGGCACAGTTATCTTTAAGCCCGATTCGATTTCGGTATCTTACGGTTACAACATGTAACGCCGACGTTGCACATCCAAGAAAGTTGCACATCCAATAAAAACAGGAACTTTGCAAAATGCTGCTGGTGCTGGCCGGATCCCTTCTCACATTCGCCATGGTGCAGGAAGCCACCGAGGTAGAGCCGTTCGAGCCGGGCACCATCGTGCTGGAGCACAAGGTGGATGCGAGCCCGGTTGAGCAACGCTCTGATGTGCGGGTGGAGCCCCTGGTCGAGCAGAAGTTCCGGAACATCGTGCGACAGGCCTACGACTACAGCTGTGGCAGTGCGGCACTGACCACGGTCCTCAATTTCTATCTTGGCCGGACCCTCTCTGAACGGCAGGTGATGGAAGGGCTGCTGCACTACGGCGAGAGCGATCGCATCGTCCAGCGCCGGGCCTTTTCCATGCTCGATATGAAGCGCCTGGTGACGGCTTTGGGTTATCCCTCTGGCGGCTTCAAGGCCGAGATTGACGACCTGATGGAGCTGGATCACCCGGCTATCGTGCCCATCGACCACGCCGGCTTCAAACACTTCGTAGTGCTCCGGACCATCCGGGATGACCGGGTTTACCTGGCCGACCCCGCCGTCGGCAATATTTCCTTTACCGTGGCCCAGTTCCAGGAGAAGTGGGACGACAACGTGCTGTTCATTGTCTTCCCGGGCAGCGACAAGCCGCTGGACAACCTCGAACTGAAAGAGGAAGACCTGCGCTTTGTAGCCGACCAGACCATGACACTGCTGGCTATCCAACAGATGCCGGCGTTCGCCGAATCCACAGAAAGACGCGTCCAGAACTTGCTGGAACGCCAGAAGAACAATCCTGACGGTAGCGTTGAGAATACCCGTAAACAGCTTTACTACCGTCGAAACTAATTTTCCGGGCGGTTTTCCCCGGATCAGGAATAAAACCAATAAGAGTAGGGAGTCAGGATGAATCGTTGGTTAGTGCGAGGTTTTATCCTTGTTTCCGCGGCCGGTGTGCTTCCGGGCATGGCGATGGCCCAGGACGGAAATGTTGACCAGGCGCGGGAAGCCCTGTCACGCCAGGAAGGTGATGAAGATTCCACCAAGCAGCTTGAGGAAGTGTTCCTGGCTGCCGAGAAGAACTATTCGTTGCAGAAGAAGGGATCTCACTACCTGAACTATTCCTTCGACTATTCCTACACCGGGGATCAGCGCCTGGACCTGGCCATTACCAATGGTTCGGTGCGCAATCTGGATGTGGTGCCGTCAGCTACCCATAACTTCACCAATGCCTTTTCCTACGACTACGGCTTGCTGGACAACCTTACGGTTGGTACCCGGGTACCGCTGGTGGTCAAGTACGATACCGAGGACGAGCTGAATGTTTACGACTTCGGCGACATCTCCTTTACGGCCCGCTGGCAGCCCTTTGCCTACGTACCCGGCAAGGCATCGGCTACCTTCTTTGGCACCCTGAACAGCAAGACTGGTGTCAGCCCCTACGAGATCGACATCAAGGAACAGCTGTCTACCGGTAGCGGTTATTACTCCGTTGGTGGCGGCCTGAGTATGTCCAAGGTGCTGGACCCGGTGGTGGTGTTCGGTTCGCTCAGTGCAACCTACAACCTGACCGAAGACGGCCTGGAACAGGTTCGTGGTGCCCGCCTGCTCGAGAAGGTGGAGCCCGGCTTTGGTCTCTCCGGCTCCGCGGGCTTTGCCTATTCACTGTCTTATGACATTTCCCTGAGTATCTCGGCCCAGGTCAGCTACAGCGACCAGACCGTTCTGACCTTCTCCAACGGCGACCAGGCCGTAGCCCAGGACCAGATGACGGGCTTCCTGAGCATGTCGCTGGGTACCCGGGTCAGTGATATGACCATCGTAAACACCAGTCTGGGGATTGGCCTGACCGAAGATGCCCCGGATTTCTCTCTGGGTATATCCCTGCCCATTAATTTCTCCGGCCTCAAAGAGTGATTGGAGCTGCAGACGTTTCACGGGAAGGGAAGATTTTCATGGGACAACCTAGTCAAAAGCGACGCATTCTGGGAGCGCTGATCGCGGCAAGCCTGTCCGGCGGTGCCCAGGCGCAGCTGACCCAGAACCTGACGCTGCACCCCAAGGCACTGGCACTGGGGAACGCGGTCACCGCCGATCCCCCGGGTTTGATGGCCATTCATTACAACCCGGCAGGCCTCACCAAGCTGGATGGTCGCCAGCTTGAAGTCAACGTGTTGAGTATCTACCTGGATATTGATGCCGACTTCATTGCGGATGAAGACTACGAGATTTTCGGTATCAAAGGCCTGGAAACAGACCCCCTGACCGGCAAGCAGCGGGACCCGGTGGCCAATACTCGCAGCCACACCAACAACGTCGCCCTGTACGTTCCCGGGTATGGCATTCTGCGGTTGCCGCCGGGGCCGGCGGTAGCGCCCTCTGCGGGTATCAGTATCAAGCCACCCGGCTCAAAGCTGACCTTTGCCAACGCGTTCTATATGCCGATGGCCGCGGGTTTTTACCGGGAGAAAGACGATCCCGGCCGTTACCAGCCCCAGGCCGCAACGCTTCAGCGGACAACCTATCTTTCCCCGACGGTTGGCTATGAGATAAACGATGAATGGTCGGTAGGTGCCGGTATTCAGCTGTCCCATTTCGGGTTTGCGGCAGACCAGTACATGCGGGCGCCGAACATGCTGATCGGTGTGGCAGAGGTTCTGCAAGATGCCTTCAACTGTGAAAGCGGTGGCGAACCCCTGCAACCCTGGCTGGCCCTGTGCGGCGGTAACGTTGGCCCCTGGGACGATATCGGCGCGATGAACCTGAACCTGCAGGAAACCATCTCGCCCACCTATGCCCTGGGTGTCATGTGGGAGCCTACGGACTGGTTCAGCTGGGGTGCCAGCTACACCTCCGAAGCGGACATGAACCTGAAAGGCCAGTTCGAGATCCAGTACACCGATGACTGGTCCGGGTTCTGGCAAAGCGTTAACGGCTCAGTGCTGGGGGCCATCACCTCGGCTATTCTGAGCCTGCCTTCCGGTGCCCCCCGGGAGGCCGGTAACGTCAGTATGGACCTGGTGTATCCGCAGCATTTCCAGACAGGGATCAGCGTGGATGTACACCCGCTGCTCACCCTGAACGCCGACATCGGCTGGACCGACTTTGCCCAGTGGGACGCCTTCGAATTCAAGTTCGACCGCAAGCTGGAGTTCCTGAACGCGGCCCGGATCCTGTCGCCGGACAACGCCACACCAGACAGCCTGCGCCTGCCGCTGGGCTACAAAAGCCAGTGGAACTGGGCCTTTGGTGCGGAACTGCATGTGTCTTCCCGGCTTGACCTGCGCGCCGGTGTCGAGATAAGGGACTCGGTGATTCCCGATGACCAGCGCTCGATCATGGCGCCGTTCGGCGGGGCTAATCTGTACAGTGTTGGCCTGGGCTATCGCTGGGACAAAGATACGGAAATCGACCTGAACCTGTCTTACCTGCAGTCTATCGAGACTATTCCGGCAGACAGCAGCTGTAACGTAAACTGTGACAACATCACCAATATCATTTACAACCCCTATGCGGATCTGGAGATCAAGACCTCGCTGCGGGTTGTGATGGCGGGGCTGAGTTTCCGTACCAAATTCTGATGCAGTCCGGGGAGTAGTTTGTCATGGTTCTGATGCGATCCGTCCGGTTGGCAGGCTGTGTCCTGGCAGTGGCCCTGTCGGCGGGCTGCCAGTTGGGTGGAACCCCCATCGAGCAGCGGGACGGTTACTTCACCTGGGTAGACGAACAGGGCCAGGTACGTTACTCCCGCATTCCCGAAACAGAATCCGAATCCGAAGGCCCGGAAAGCGAAGATGTTGCCGAGACTGCGGGCTTACCTCCCAAGAGGGCACTGGGCGAGCCCGATGCTGCCAGCAAGCTTGAGGATGCCGGCGACTACACCACCGAAAACTACCCGGATGGCGAAGAGCTGGCCCGGGACGGTTTTATCCGGCCGGGCCAGCGGCAGCCCTATTACACCTGGCGAGATGCCGACGGCATTGTCCGGGTCAGCTATTACAAGCCCGATACCCGCACCGAGCGGCAACGTAACCCGGACATGGCGCCACTGAACCTGACCCCCGCCAGCGTTTACCTGCCCCGGCAGGAATCCGGAGAGGCCGAGCCCGTAGCCGGCCATGATCCGGATGCCTTTGCCGTCCTCGGCATCGAGCGTGAACCGGAGAACGTGTTGACCACCTTTGCCGGCAACTGCTGTGAAGCGTTATCCAACAAGGAGTTCGAGCACTGGCAGGAGGGAAGGGAGTTCGGGGTTCGTATCACCGAAGATTCCCCGGTTTATGATTTCAGCAGTGGCGAGTCCGCCTTCCAGTTGGTGGCCTTGCCCTCCGGTGAGTTTACCCATGGCTTTGTAACGCGCCTGCGCTCCTACGCCCACAAGGGCGTGTTCGTGCCTACACTGGCGTTTCTGGATCGGGATTTTCGCCCGGTTCGCCTGATTACTGACCTGGTGATGGATTATTATCCGGAAACCTGGCGTAAGCGGGGCTACCTGGAAGCCTGGGTGCCGGTATTTCCGGGGCAGGGTGAGCGTTGGTTATTGGTGATCACCCGTAGCGAAGACCTGCGCGCGCAAACCGTGTATGACGCCGATCACGGCCCCGTGGCGATTCCCCATGTGCCTTACGGTGAACTCGGCTTGACCACCTTCGAAGAGTAAGGGATCAGTCTTCCGGAGCGTCCAGGTTCAGCCATTGCTGGGATAGCCAGTAGTAGCGGCCATCACCTGCCGGGTGGGTACAGTTATAGCGAAAACGCCGGCTGTCGAATGCCTTAGGTGCCTTCACCGAGACCCGATTGCCGGTTGTCCGGAATTCGATGCGGCCCTGGCCGGAGGCAAAGCAGGTGAGCCGGTCTGCGGTCAGTTTTTCCCCCAGTTCGAACACCAGTTCCGGCGGGTTGGTTTCCAGTACGCCGTCGGGTAACTCGCTGGCAAGCACCGGGAAGGCCTTGCTCAGCAACTTGTCTTTCAGGCTTCCAAGCTGGCCAAAGCTGTTCGCCATGGGAAAACGGGGCAGTCGTGTGCTGTGGGAATAGCGGCCAATCGCCCCGGACTGTTGCCCGAATCCCAGCCAGCCTCTGGCTTCCAGTTTGCCCTCCAGTTTTTCGTCGAACTCACCGTAGGGGTAGGCAAACATCGGCTCCTCCACCCCGAGCCTGGTTTTCAGCGTGCCCTGGGCCTGGTCCAGGCTGTGCTCTGTCCGCTTGTGCCATTGCGCTTCGGGTTCACCGGGCTTGCGCGCCAGGTGGCCGTGGTCAGTGCTGTGGTTGGCAATGGTCACCTGTTCACCGGTGGCCAGCTCCTGTAACTGTTCCCAGCTCATGTAGCCCCGGCTGCCGATGGCGTCGGTGTTCACGAAGATGGTGTAGGGCAGGCCATGACGTTCAAGCAACGGGGAGGCGTTTTGATAGACCGACTCGTAGGCATCGTCAAAGGTGATGGCAACACGGCTGCTGTCATCCTCACCGGCCAGCGCCTGCCGGGTTGCGGGCAGCAGTGGCACAACCTCAAGGTTCAGGTCCCTGATCATGTCCAGCTGGGCTTCAAACAACGAGCGGGAGGTGCTGGTGGCCGGAGGCGTATGGTCCGCCACATGGTGATACTGCAGCACAACAAGGTCGGCAAGGGCGTGGGGTGCGGAGGCAGTCAGGCCAAGAATGGCCGCGGCTGCGAATCGGTTGAGTCGAGTCATGTCAGTCTATTGCCGGGTAAAGTGACGTTTGAGGACGGAAAACGCCCGGTTCAGCTCCTGGATATCTTCTGTGCGCCCGCCGCGATCCGGATGGGCTTGCATCACCCGCCGGCGGAATCGCTGCTTCACGGTATCGAAGTCGCCGGGCAGTGTATCAAAGCCGAGCACCTGCGCGGCTTCCTGAACGTCCTCCGGGCTGCCGGCCAGTGTTACGCCAGCCAGGAAACGCTCCATCATGCCCCGGATATCGTGGCCGGACAGGAAGTACCGGGACAGATCCAGGTAAAAGCTTCTGAGTGGATCTTCTTCTGCCGGCAGGGCCCGGGTATTGCCGGAGCCGGTGGTCAAAATACATAATCGAAGCGGGGAAATCACCAGTGTTTCCCCGGCCTGGGCCAGCTCCGATTGCAGCCGGTAAAGGGCATGGAACAGCAGGAAGTGCACAGGATAGAGCGCGGTCGGGTCGCTGAAGGTGACGGGCTCGATGAGTTGCCAGCGCGGGCTTTGTAAGGCACGGATCAAAGCCAGTTCTGTCAGCCCGGAAGCCCCCGCCGCCCGAAGTTCATGTTCGGCAGCCACCTGCAGGTGATCGGCCTGCTGCTCAAGCCAGGCGAGCTGATCGCGGCTGATCGGGGATTGATCCGGTCGGGCGGAAGGTGCGGGTGTATTCATGGCGGCCATGGTATGACACTCTGCCAGCACGTGAAAGCACAGGAGTTGAGGGAAGTGGCGTGCGGCGCACTTAGGAAAGTACCGAGCGCGGGGCCCCTGTCACTCGGCAATCGGGGCGCGTATAATTGCCGCCTCATTTACCTTGCAAGTGTGCCAACAGAATGTCCGAAGCCATGATCGCCAATGCCGAGCAGGCGCCGATGTCCGAGCAGGAGCGTCGCCAGAAACTGGAGCTGAACAAACTGCAGAAACGGCTGCGCCGGGACGTGGGGCAGGCCATTGCCGACTTCTCGATGATCGAGGCAGGCGACAAGGTGATGTGTTGCCTGTCTGGCGGCAAGGATTCCTACGCCATGCTGGATATTCTGCTGAACCTGCAGAAAAGCGCGCCGGTACGTTTCGAGCTGATTGCTGTCAACCTGGACCAGAAGCAGCCGGGCTTTCCCGAAGAGATCCTGCCTGAGTACCTGAAGTCGCTGGGTATCGAATACCACATCATCGAGAAAGACACCTACAGCATCGTCAAAGAGAAAGTGCCTGAGGGCAAGACGACCTGTGGCCTGTGTTCCCGCCTGCGGCGAGGCATTCTCTACAACTTTGCCGAAGAGCACGGTGTTACCAAGATCGCCCTGGGCCATCACCGCGATGACATGCTGGAAACCCTGTTCCTGAACATGTTCTATGGCGGCAAGCTGAAATCCATGCCCCCGGTTCTTCACAGCGACGACGGCCGTAACACGGTCATCCGCCCGCTGGCCTATGCCCGGGAGAAGGATATTGCCCGCTATGGGGGACTGCGGAATTTTCCCATCATTCCCTGCAACCTGTGCGGTTCCCAGGAAAACCTCCAGCGGCAGGTGATCAAGGAAATGTTCCAGACCTGGGACAAGCAGCATCCGGGGCGGCTGGAAACCATGTTCCGGGCCCTGTGCAACGTAGAGCCATCGCACCTGGCGGATCCGAACCTGTACGACTTCAAGGAAGGCAAGCGGCTGGGCGGCAAGCGACAGGCGGTGGTGCAGTCTGCGGAGCCGGAACAGGACTTCGGCCGGCTGGACGTGCTGAATCTCTGATCAGCCAGCAACCGCCGGCTGTTGGATCAGTGCATCAACAAGGTCTGGAACGGTAGTGTCCACAAGCCGAACAGGATCAGCAGGACACCGCTGATCTTACGGAAGCCCTGATTGCTCTTGATGCCACGAATCCAGTTGGCGGCATAGCCGGTGGCCAGCATCGAGGGCAGGGTGCCCAGGCCGAAGAAAAACATGGTCAGAGCGGCGGCCGGCACCGTTGGCTGAAGCGCCGCCCAGCCCAGCGTGCTGTACACCAGTCCGCAGGGCAGCCAGCCCCACAGGGCCCCCAGGGCCAGCGCCTGGCCGGCATTATTGACCGGAATAAAGCGTTTGGTCAGCGGCGATAACGCCTTCCAGACCGGCGTCCCCACCCTTTCGACAAAGCGTATGCCCTGCCACCACTGGCCCATGGAAAGGCCCATGAAAATCAGCAGCAGGCCGGCTATGGTCATCAGCAGCAAGCCGGCCCAGCGCCATTGGCTGGCGGCCTGGGTGCTCAGCAGGGCCACGAGCGTGGCGATCAGGGCGTAACTGCCAATCCTGCCGAAATTGAAGGCGATCAGCAGCAGTGTCTGGCGCAGGCGAAACCCCTTGCCGACCGGCAACGCCATCGACAGCGAAGCGCTGATTCCTCCGCACATGCCCAGGCAATGGGTGCTGCCCAGCAAGCCGATAACGAAGGCGCTCGAATAGCTCAGGTAAAGTTCCGGCTGCATGGTTCCGGTCAGGCCTTGTTATCGGGGTTTTGGTCAGAATCCCCGGTGCTGGCCTGCCCTTCCTCATCTGCTTTTTTGTCCGTGCGGGCATCATCCGGAATCATGTCTTTATCGTCGTCATACAGAATGCGATGGGCCGGCCCGTCCAGGTCGTCATACTGGCCATTCTTGACGGCCCAGGAGAACAGGAACACGCCCAGGGCCACCAGAAGCAGCATCAGGGGGACCAGGAACATGACAATATGCACGACAACCTCCTTGCATGGGGAATGCGACAGGTGTTTCAGGCCTTCCGGCTAAGGCGCAGGGCGTTAAGTACCACAATGAGTGAGCTGGCAGACATGCCGATCGCGGCCAGCCAGGGTGCCACCAGCCCCGCGGCAGCCAGGGGTAGCGCACAGACATTGTACCCGAAAGCCCAGATCATATTCTGGCGGATAATCCGGCGGGTCTGCCGGCTGGTGTTGAGAGCCTCCACCAGCTGGTAAAGCTGGCCATTCAGCAGGACCGCATCGGCTTTGAGCTGGGTCAGGTCGGCGGCAGTGCCCATGGCCACCGAAATACCGGCGCCGGCCATGGAAGGCAGGTCGTTCAGGCCGTCGCCCACCATCATCACCCGGTGGCCCTCGGCCCGTAGCTGATCCAGCACCTCCAGCTTCTGCTCCGGCGAGGCTTCTCCGATCGCCCGGTCGATCCCCAGCATTTGCGCAACGGTCTGCACGTGGCCGGAGCGGTCACCGCTGAGCAGGATGGTCTGGATACCGGCGTCCTGCAGGGCGCGCACGGCTTTGCCGGCATCGTCCCGAACCTGGTCATCCAGCTGGAAGCTGGCCAGCCACTCGGTATCGCTGGCAAGCCAGATCTCCATGCCTCTGGTGGGGGCCGACTCCGGCTCGGGTGCCTGGGTGTGGCCGGCTACAAAACTCTTGTGGCCGATATACACCGGCTGGCCATTGTAGATGCCGGATAAGCCGCCGCCCAGGTGGTTGGTTACGTCGCTAACCGGAACAGACGCCAGGCTGTGAAACACCTTGGCAATCGGGTGTTCCGAATGCTTCTCCAGCCCGGCTGCAAGATTCAGGGCGCTTGCCTGGTCCATGCCGCCGAACTGTTGCTGGCCACTGAGGCTGAGTTCGCCCCGGGTCAGGGTACCGGTTTTGTCGAACACCACCGTGTCGATGGTGTTCATGGATTCCAGCGTGTGGCCCCGGGTAGGCAGGAAGCCGAGTTTGCGCAGGCGCACGGTGGCGGAGGTAATTGCCGTGGGCGTAGCCAGTGACAGGGCGCACGGGCAGGTGACCACCAGAACCGACAGGGTGATATCGAAGGCGTTATCGGCGCCGGCCAGCCACCATCCGATCCAGACGACCGGCGCCAGGATCAATACACGGCCAACGAATTTGCCGGCAATGCGGTCGGCCATCCGGGCCACTGGCGGTTTCTCGGACTGGACCCGGTCCAGCACCCGCAGGATTCCGGACAGCCGCGTTTGGGCGCCGGCCTTGATTACTCGGACATCCAGCGGATTCTCGCCGTTGACGCTGCCGGCATGGACCGCGTCACCCGGGCGACGGGTTTCGGGTAGATACTCGCCGGTCAGAGCAGCTTCGTTCAGGGTCGATTCACCGGAAACAATTTCACCATCCACCGGCAGTGTTTCCCCGGGGCGTACCCGGACAATGTCGCCGGCCTTGACCTGGTGCATCGGCACGATATCGGCGTGGCCTTCCTTTACCAGGGCAGCGACTGATGGCTGGAACCCGGCCAATGCGTTTCCGGTGAGCCCAGCCCGGTATCGCGCCTGCACTTCCACGTACCGGCCCAGCAGCAGGAAGAAGGTAAACATGCAGACCGATTCGAAATACACCTCGTGGCCGCCGAACACGGTAATCCAGGCGCTGGCGGCATAGGCCAGGCCGATGGCAATGGCTACCGGCACGTCCATGGTCAGGTGCCGGGATTGCAGGTCGCGCCGGGCGTTACGGAAAAACGGCCGGGCGCTGTAGAACACCACGGGTGTGGCCACCAGCAGGCTGAACCAGCGGAAGAAGCTGACAAAATCGTTGGACAGGTCGTTGATCAGTTCGAAATACAGCGGAAACGCGAGCATCATGCTCTGGAAGGTGCCAATGCCTGCCACCGCAAGCCGGATCAACATGGAACGGTGTTCGGCCTTCAGGGCCTGTTCTGCTTCGTCCGCCTGGTAGGGGCGGGCGGTGTAGCCCAGCTCATGGATGGCGATGAGCAGGTCACTCAGGCGGGTCTGATCCTGCGCCCAGACCAGCCTGGCGCGCTGGGTGGTGTGGTTAACAGTGAAGCTCAGCACACCCGGTTGCTGCTTCATGTGGTTTTCCAGCAGCCAGATACAGGCTGCGCAGGTAATCCCGCCAATCAGCAGCTGGGCTTCCTGTCCCGCTTTGACGGGCGAAACAAAGGATTGTTGTACCAGCGGATGGTCCAGCTCCCTCAGGCGCTCAACCTCGGCACGGGTGAGTTCCCGGGGCGTGACGGCTGGTTCGGTACGGAAGTCATAAAAACCGGTCAGACCTTCCTGGTGGATGGTCTGACACACGGCTTTGCAGCCCTGGCAGCAGAAATGCTGTTGTGTTCCGTTCAGGTCCAGCGTGATCGGAGGATCACCGTCCGCTGGCTCTCCGCAATGGAAACAATTCAGGGCGGTCACCCTTGGGCGTTGCCTTTCGCATCAATGGTGATTGGAGAGGAAGAGGGCAGGCGCACTTCGCCTTTTACCCGCCAGTCGTTGTCCGGACCCTGCAGGTCGTAATACCAGCGGCCACTGACCTGCTCAAACAGCTGGCCACGGTACTCTCCGGGGGCCACACGGGTGAACTGAACGGTTTTGTCCTGGCCGGACAGGGTCGGGTGATACAGGTTGAACACCAGGTACGGATAGTCTGCCGCACCGTCAGCGGTATCCAGCATCAGGGTGGCAGATTTGTCCTGCAGGCTCAGTTCGCCGGCCAGCTGCAGTTCAGCGGCGCGCTCGTCCCGGGCGATGGACATGTTGATGCCCCGGCCTTCCTTGGAGTAATCGTCTGACACCATGGAGTTGTCCAGGCTGGAAGACACTACCAGGGTGGTGATCCCCCACATGATCGACGCCAGCGGGAAAATGGTCAGAAACCAGAACCAGGGCTGGCGGTACCAGGGTGCAACAGGTGCGTTATCAGTCATTACTCTTCAATCTCGGATGATGGCTTTAGACCCGCGCACGGGTCGTTAACGGGGCCTTGGACCAACAAAACGGCTTTCAGTTTCCAGGTTCAGGGACGGATCTGTCTCTGATTCTGCAAAGAAGCGAATGGTGTTGTTGGATTCAACAATAGACTCCGGCGGAACGTCCACAACCGTCGGCAGGGAGCGATTCTCGCCACTGCTGATGGTAAAGGTGGTTTCGGTCAGAATCCGGATACCTTCCATGCCGTCAACGCTCAGTTCGAAAGTCTGGGGCACTTCCGACATGTTCTGGATCTTCACCGTGTAGGAGTTCTCTACCCGGCCTTCGCCGTTGAAGCTGAACAGTGCGCCACGGTCCCGCAGTACGTCCATCTTGGCCGGTACACGGGTAGCCACGGTAAAGATCATCGCACCGATCATCAGCAGCAGTACCGCACCGTAACCGAAGGTACGCGGACGCAGCAGCTTGGAGGTCTTGCCTTCCAGTTCGTTCTCGGTGGTGTAGCGAATCAGCCCTCTCGGGTAATTCATCTTGTCCATGACTTCGTCGCAGGCATCAATACACAGCGCACAGCCGATGCACTCGTATTGCAGGCCGTCACGGATATCGATGCCGGTAGGGCACACCTGCACACACTGCTCGCAATCGATACAGTCGCCAAGGCCTACCTCTTCAGGCGCGACGCCTTTCTTGCGCTTGCCGCGAGGCTCGCCCCGGTTCGGGTCGTAGGAGACGACCCGGGTGTTGGGGTCAAACATTACCGACTGGAACCGGGCATACGGGCACATGTACAGGCAGACCTGCTCACGCATCCAGCCGGCGTTCAGGTAGGTGGCAACGGTGAAGAAGGCAACCCAGAAATAGGCCCAGCCGTTGGCCTGCAGGGTGAACAGGTCCACGATCAGTTCGCGGATCGGGTAGAAGTAGCCAACAAAGGTGACGCCGGTGGCAAAGGCAACAAACAGCCACAGTGCGTGTTTGATGGTTCTTTTGGTGACCTTTTCCCGGGAGTTGGGGGCCTTGTCGAGTTTCATCCGCTTGTTGCGGCTGCCTTCCACCTTTTCTTCAATCCACATGAAGATAAAGGTCCACACGGTTTGCGGGCAGGTGTAACCACACCAGACACGGCCAAACAGGGTGGTGATGAAGAACAGGCCGAAGGCGCTGATAATCAGCATGCCCGAGAGCAGGAAGAAATCTTTCGGGAAGAAGGTGATGCCGTAAAGGTGGAACTCGCGAGCCGGCAGGTCAAAGTGGATCAGGGGCTGGCCGTCCAGTGTGAGCCAGACAAACAGGAAATACATGCCCATGAGCACGGTCAGGCTGACGTTCCGGATTCTCTGGAAAAAGCCTTTTACCTCCTTCACGTAAATCTTTTCACGACTTGCGTAGAGGTCAACGGTCTCTGCTTTCTTGTTTTTGTTGTTCGAGGGATCGGAGGATGGGTCAACCTGCTTGACAGGAATCTCGTTACTCATGGGTACCTCCCGGTATAGGGTAAAGCTGGGAGCGGGCCTCGGCGGGTCTGCTGATCTTCTCGAGCCTGTACCCGCGAGGGCAGATACAGGGTTGAAAAGACCGGGCCAGGGCTAGCCTGGCCGGGTCTGACTCAGTTTGACAGGCTGTAAACGTAAGCCGCCAGAATCTGAATCTGGTCGCCGGTCAGACGACCTTCCTGTGCGGGCATCTGGTTCTGGCGACCGTTAACCACGGTCTCCTTGATCCACTCGTAGGTGGAACCATACAGCCACACGTTGTCGGTCAGGTTCGGGGCACCCATGGCTGCCATGCCGGTACCGTCGGCACCGTGACAGGCCACGCACGCCTGGGCGAACACCTGCTCACCGGCCTTCGCTGCTTCGGCGTCCAGTTCACGGCCGCTGAAGCTCAGAACGTAGTTAACCACCTGGTCAACCTGCTCGTTGGTCATGTTCGGCATGGTTCCTTTCGGAGTCATGTTGCCGTTACGACCCTTGGCGATGCTGTGCAGGATCTGGTCCGGCTCGCCGCCCCACAGCCAGTCGTCGTCAGTCAGGTTGGGGAAGCCCACCTGGCCGCGAGCGGCAGTGCCGTGGCATACGGAACAGTTGTTGGCGAACAGGCGCTGGCCGATTTTCATGGCGTCTTCGTCCTGGGCCAGTTCCGGAATGGCGGTGTTACCGTACTGGGCATAGATTTCGCCGTATTTCTCGTCAGCCTCGGCAACTTCTGCTTCCCACTGGTTAGTAGAAGTCCAGCCCAGCAGGCCTTTGTAGTTACCCAGGCCCGGGTACAGGGCCAGGTAGCCCAGGGCGAATACGCAGGTCGCGATGAAGAGGTAGAACCACCACTTCGGCAGCGGATTGTCGTATTCCTCGATGCCGTCAAAGGCATGGCCCATAGTGCGGTCAGTTTCAGTGTCGGTTGTCTGGCCCTTGCGGGTTGCCCAAAGCAGCCACCAGCAGCCGAACACAGTACCGAGCACGATCACAGTGACCCAGATGCTCCAGAAGGTACTCATTGTTTTTTCTCCGTTTTATCCTGTTCGAGAGTACGCTTGTCCACTTCTTCGTCGTCGAAGGGGAGGTGAGCCGCTTCCTCATTGGCCTTCTTGCGGTGGGCGCTGTAGGCCCACCACACGATGCCGAGAAAAACGGCCATTACCAGAAAGGTGTGAATTCCGCGTAACTCATTGATATCCATTGGCTCACCGTTTCTCTGAAATCACAGTGCCCAGCTGCTGCAGGTAGGCAACCAGTGCTTCGATTTCAAACTTGCCTTCGATGTCGGCAGAAGCCTTGGCAACCTGTTCGTCGGTGTAGGGAACACCCAGAGTCTGCAGCGTAGACATACGCGCTTCGATGCTCTGGTGATCTACACGGTTTTCGAACAGCCAGGGGAACGCCGGCATGTTGGACTCGGGAACAACGCTGCGCGGATCGTACAGGTGCTGGCGCTGCCAGGCATCGGAGTAACGACCGCCTACACGGGCCAGGTCCGGACCGGTACGCTTGGAGCCCCACAGGAACGGACGGTCGTAAACGAACTCGCCCGCAACGGAGTAGTGGCCATACCGCTCGGTTTCCGCACGGAACGGACGGATCTGCTGGGTGTGGCACACGTGGCAGCCTTCGCGGATGTAGATGTCCCGGCCTTCCAGTTCCAGCGCAGACAGAGGCTCCAGGCCTTCGACTGGCTCGTTAACCTCTTTGTGGAAGAACAGGGGCACCACTTCCGCCAGGAAACCGCCACTGATGGTCAGTACGATCAGCACGATCATCAGACCAAGGTTCTTTTCGACTATTTCGTGTCTCATCTGGTCTCTCCCCTTACGCCGCCTGAACCGCAGCATTATCTTCTGCAACGGCGTCTTTCTGGCGTACGGTCATGTACACGTTGTAGGCCATGATCAGCATGCCGATCAGGAAGATCGCGCCACCGATGAAGCGTACAAAGTAGCCCGGGTAGGAAGCTTCAAGCGCTTCCACGAAGCTGTAGGTCAGGGTGCCGTCTTCGTTCACAGCACGCCACATCAGGCCTTGCATGATGCCGTTAACCCACATGGCCGCGATGTACAGTACGGTACCAACGGTAGCCAGCCAGAAGTGCACGTTGATCAGGGATACGCTGTGCATTTCCTTCAGGCCCCACAGTTTCGGAACCAGGTGGTAGATCGCACCGATACTGATCATGGCAACCCAGCCCAGGGCACCTGAGTGCACGTGGCCGATGGTCCAGTCAGTGTTGTGGGACAGGGCGTTTACGGTCTTGATGGACATCATCGGGCCTTCGAAGGTAGACATACCGTAGAAGGACAGGGATACCACCAGGAAGCGCAGGATCGGGTCAGTGCGTAGTTTGTGCCAGGCACCGGACAGGGTCATCATGCCGTTGATCATACCGCCCCAGGACGGCGCCAGCAGAATCAGGGACATGACCATGCCTGCGGTCTGTGCCCAGTCAGGCAGAGCGGAGTAATGCAGGTGGTGACCACCGGCCCATACGTAGGTGGCGATCAGTGCCCAGAAGTGCACGATAGACAGGCGATAGGAGTAAACCGGACGGTTGGCCTGCTTGGGAACGAAGTAGTACATCATGCCCAGGAAGCCAGCAGTCAGGAAGAAGCCCACCGCGTTGTGACCGTACCACCACTGCATCATCGCATCGGTAACACCCGCATAGGCGGAGTACGACTTGAAGGCGGTGGCCGGCAGCGCCATGTTGTTACCAATATGCAGTACAGCAACGGTAATGATGAACGCGCCGTAGAACCAGTTGGCAACGTAGATGTGCGGAGTGCTACGCTTCATCACGGTTCCGAAGAACACCAGGGCGTAGCTGACCCAGACAACCGCAATCGCGATGTCAATCGGCCATTCCAGCTCGGCGTATTCCTTGGACGTTGTCAGGCCCATCGGAAGGGTGATGGCTGCAGCCACGATAATGGCCTGCCAGCCCCAGAAGGTGAATGCCGCCAGGCCATCGGAGAACAGGCGGGCCTGACAGGTCCGCTGAACTACGTAATAGGAGGTAGCAAACAGGGCACTACCACCAAAGCCGAAGATAACGGCGTTGGTATGCAGCGGCCGCAGTCGGCCGAAGTGGGTAAAGGGCAGGTCGAGGTTGAGGGATGGCCAAACCAGCTGCGCTGCAATCAGCACACCCAGAGCCATGCCTACAATACCCCATACCACTGTCATGATGGCGAATTGTCTCACCACCTTGTAGTTGTATGTCAGGTTCGCATTTACTGTGCTCATAGCCTTACCAATGGGTTCAGGATGGGGAATTATGCGGGCGCAAGTATGGAGAAACCGTTAGGTGTTTGCAATGATTCAGGTCAACTCCTGATATCCGTCAAATTCGCCGGATTCCGGCGTTTTACCAGTAAGTTGCAATGAAAATCATTCCTGGCCCGGCGGTAGTGCCAGGTCAACGGGTACCCCCTTGCACGGGGTTAAATGATACCCCCTCAGAGTTAACAGGTGAACGATGTGGAGCTGATTAAGACCAAAGGCTATGGTGAACAGGCCGAAATGATCATGATTCTGGCCCATGGGGCCGGTGCGCCGATGGACTCTCCGTTCATGGAGGCCCTGGCCGAAGCTCTGGATGATCAGGGCATTGCCTGTGTTCGCTTCGAATTTCCCTACATGCAGAAGCGGCGGGAAGACGGCAGGAAGCGACCGCCAGACCGTCAGCCGAAATTGCTCGAATGTTTTTCCGGAGTGATCGCGGCCGTCCGGCAGGAAATCGGCTCCGGGGCCAGGTTGCTGATCGGCGGCAAGTCCATGGGCGGGCGCATGGCCTCAGTGCTGGCCGGCGAAGCCGGAGCGGGAGTCAGTGGTGTGGTGTGTTTTGGCTATCCGTTCCACCCTCCGGGCAAGCTGGACCGCTGGCGCATCGATCACCTGGCTGGGGTGACTTGCCCTCTGATGGTGGTGCAGGGTACCCGGGACCCGTTCGGTAAGCCGGATGAGTTGGCAGCCCAGGGCGATATTTCCGGCATTTCGAAATTGGTGTGGCTGGATGGCGGCAACCATGATTTCCAGCCGCCGGTCCGGCATCTGGAAACCCAGGCCAGCCTGATTCAGCAGGCCGCGCGCCATACCCGTCAGTTTGTGGCGGATTTTGTCCCCGCCTTGTGAATGCCCGGTGCGACGGGCTTCGGCACAGAGTTCCTCGGCTCGGTCCGCGCCTGGTGCTCGATATCCAGCAGTTTCCAGTGTGACGGGCAGCAGGTAATAACGGTAATCTACGCCCCGGCGGGCGAAGGGGAAGCGGTCACCTGTTTGCAGGGGTGGTTCCTTGAGCATAGACAACATTCCGTAACAGCAAAGCGGGAAGTGTAGCCAGAACAGACCAGAACGACCGTTAAGCAGGTTCAACTTTCTTGGCCGGCCAGGTGCCATTTTCCTGACGGCCCCGGGAAACACATTATATGCAACAGATCATGCTGATATGCCGGCCAGGTTTCGAGACCGAAGCCGGTCAGGAGTTGACCGACCAGGCCGCAGCGGCCGGTATCTTCGGGTTCTTTCAGCCCGGCAAAAACACCGGGTTACTCCGCTTCACCATTGGTGGAAACGAGCCGGCCGAAGAGCTGATGCGCCGTGTGGCCCTGGAGGACTTGGTCTTCACCCGGGACTGGTTTGCGGTTCTGGGCGATTGTGAGCTGCCGGTCCAGGACCGGGTAGGGGCAATCCTGGCGTTTATGAACGATCAGGGTTGGCAGGGCAACCGCTGTGCCCGGCTTGAAGTAAGGTTGCCGGAAACCAACGACGACCGCGACCTGGGCAACTTCGCCCGCAAATGGGTTGCCCCCCTGTCGAAGGGGCTGCGCGGGGCCGGCCTGCTGAAAGACGACCCCGAGGCTCCGGCACCGGCGCGGCTGGAAATCCTGCTGGCCGGCTTTACCACCGCCGTGGTGGGCTACAGCCTGACCGGCAACCGGGCACCCTTTGTTGGCGGGATACCCCGGTTGCGGCTGCCGGCGTCGGCCCCCAGCCGCTCGGCGCTGAAGCTTGAAGAAGCCTGGAAGGTATTCTTGCCGCAAGAGCGTTGGTTAGAGTATCTCGGCGGTGGCAAGAAGGCGGTTGACCTGGGTGCGGCGCCCGGCGGGTGGACCTGGCAACTGGTTCGGCAAGGCATGATGGTGACGGCCGTGGATAATGGCCCGATGAACCCGGAGCTGATGGCCAGTGGCCATGTGGAACATGTGGAGGCCGATGGCTACGCCTGGCGGCCGAAGCGGGCCGTGGACTGGATGGTGTGCGATATTGTTGATAAACCCCGCCGGACGGCGCGGATGGCGGTGGACTGGATGGGTGAGAAGCTGTGCCGTTACACGGTATTCAATCTCAAGCTGCCGATGAAAAAGCGATACGAGGAATGGCTGGTGTGCCGGGAAATCCTGGTTCAGGGCCTGGAGGATGCGGGCCTGCATTGTCAGCTGAAGGCCCGCCACCTGTACCATGACCGTGAAGAGATCACCTGTTTTATCGAGCGGCTCGACTAGCCTCTCAAGGCATGGGGCTTTGCTCGAGCACGGTGATGGCCTCATCCTGGTCCATCATCGGTATCAGTTCGGCCATCAGGTTCTTGCGGGTTTCCGAGTGGAACCAGCGTTGCCAGTCGGCTTCGGAGCGCCAGTTGGCCAGGGTGATGCGATGGTTGGGGTCGTGGCTGTCGACCAGGGTTTCGCCGGAAATAAACCCCGGCGCGCCCACCGCCTGTTGCAGCACCAGTCGGGACCGCTCTTCATAGGCAGTTTCGAGTGTTTCGGCAATATGGCGTTCAATCAGAACCCGGATCATTAAAATCTCCTTTATTTTCGATGCTATAAACAATAATTTAGCACTGAATTCTGAAAAATCACGAGAACTTCTGGAGGCAATGTTGGCAGGTTCAGATTTTGACGCGGAACTTGATGCCCGGGGGCTGTTTTGCCCGGAACCGGTGATGATGCTGCACAACCGCATTAACGATGTGGAGCCCGGGCAAGTGCTGCGGGTACTGGCCACAGACCCGTCGACGACCCGCGATATTCCGCGTTTCTGCCAGTTCCTTGGCCATGAGCTGATAGGTGAACACGAGCAGGATGGGGAATACGTATACCTGATCCGGCGCAGCGAAGGCTGACGCCGGCCAGGTCAACGCAAGTCAGCTCAGATTTCCCGGGCGACCTTGTCCAGATGATCCATGAACTGCTCCCTGTCCATTTCTCCCAGAATCCGGGCCTGGCCCAGCTCCTCGCCATTGTTGCGGTAAAACAGGATGGCCGGCGGGCCGAACAGGCCCAGTTCGTCCAGAAGGGCCTGCTGGGCCCGGGTGTTGTCTGTCATATCAATCTGCAACAGGGTGTAGGGCCGTAATGCCTGAATCACATCCGGCTTGCTGAACACGTTGCGTTCCATCACTTTGCAGGAAATACACCAGTCGGCGTAGAAGTCGAGCATTACGGGCTGCCCGGCGCTGCGGGCATCGGCCAGCATGGCGCGAATCTGCTCCGGGTCTTCTACCCGCTCGAAAGGCGCGTGGGCTTCGGCAGCGCCAGCCGCTGACACGGTACCGGCGGTGGCTACAAAGGGATCCAGCGGGCGCAGGGGATCACTGGCCCCGCCAGCCGCGCCGGCCAGCAAGGCCAGGCCGTAGGCAAAAAACACTAGGCCGAAGCCTTTGCGGGTGCGCTCCCAACCGGCCCTGGCGGCATCAAAGGCGCCCAGTTGCACGCCGGTGATGGCAATCAGCAGACCCCAGAGCGTCAGCCCGGCCCAGGCCGGAATCAGCCGCTCGACCAGCCAGATGGCCACGGCCAGCAGCATCACACCATAGAAGTGTTTGACGGTAGTCATCCAGTGGCCCGAGGTAGGCAGCAGCTTGCGCCCGCCCACGGCTACCAGGATCAGTGGCACGCCCATACCCAGGCCGAGGGACAGCAGGGCAACGCCGCCGATGACCGGATCCTGGGTGGTGGAAATATAGAGCAGGCTGCCGGCAAGGGGAGCCGACACGCAGGGTGAGACAATCAGGGCAGACAGCGCGCCGATACCGAACAGGCTCAGTACCCGGCCGCCGGTCATCTTCTGGCTGGCATCGTTCAGGGGCTCCCGGATAAAGCGCGGCAGCTGGATTTCAAACATGTCGAACATCGACAGGGCAAAGACAACAAACATCGCCGCAAAGACCCCGAGCACCCAGGGCGATTGCAGGTGCGCCTGCAGGTTGAAGCTGGCTCCCAGCAAACCGGTGATCACCCCGGCGGCGGCATAGGTAATGGCCATGCCCAGCACATAACTGCCGGACAGCATTAGCGCCTGGCCGGTGGAGCGGGTGTTATGGCCCGAAACCATGCTGGAAATGATCGGCACCATGGGCAGCACGCAGGGGGTAAAGGTCAGGCCCAGCCCCAGCAGGAAAAACAGGCCGGCAATCATCCAGATGGTCTGGCTGGAAAGGAAGCTGGCCAGGCCGCTGGCGCTGGAAGTGTCTGCCCCCGGAACAGAGCCCGGGCCGGAATTGGTGCCGGAAGCGCTGCCACTGCTGTTGCTGGTTGCGGCAGCGGCGGATTCACCACCGTTTCCGCCTGGATAATACAGCACATCCCGGGTCTGTGGCGGGTAGCAAAGACCGGCTTCCGCACAGCCCTGGTAGGTCACCTGGAGTTCTGCTTCGCGGACACCATCCGGCAGGTTTACCGGCACCCGGGCGTCTACAGGATCAAAGAACACTTCCATTTCACCAAAGAAGTCGTCTTCGGTCAGGGTGCCCGGCAGGGAAAAAGCGGGTTCTCCGAGGGTGACGCCGTCAGTGACGGGGTTAATCCGGATGCGGGACTTGTACAGGTAGTGCCCGGGGGTGATATCCCAGGACAGCACAACAGCGCCCTGATCGGTGGAGAAGTTAAACGGGAGGGCTTCATCCACGGGCAGGAAGTCGCCGTTTCCGCCGCCGAACAGGGAGTTTCCGGAGTTGCCGAAAGCTTGCGCGGGCGAGGACGCCAACAGGCCCAGCATGGCGAGCAAAAGCAGTGCAGGCAGCAAAAGGGCGTGGCGGCGGATACCGGGATCAGAGAGCGTTGTCATGAATTCGTGATAATCCTGTGTCGTAAATGCATGAAGTCGTTCTGCCGGGGGGTGGACACGGGGGCCCCGCTAAAGTTCCCTCTGGTATTGGCCGGAGTAAAGTCGCACAATAGCCAACCGATGAACCACAATCCAGACGATCTTATCATGCTGTTCAATGACCTGTTCCGGGAAAGCTGCCGGACGCTACTGGTCAGGGGCAGCGACGAACCGGAATACATTCCTGCCAGTGAGCCCGAGGGGTTTGCCCGGGTGGTTTTTGCCCACGGATATTTTGCCAGCGCCCTGCACGAAATTGCCCACTGGTGTATTGCCGGTGAGCACCGCCGCACACTGCACGACTATGGTTACTGGTATTGTCCGGACGGGCGTACCCTGGAACAGCAGCAAGCCTTCGAGAACGTTGAAATCCGGCCCCAGGCCATCGAGTGGCTGTTTTCGCTGGCGGCCGGTTCGCGGTTCCATATCAGTGTGGACAACCTGGCAGGCGACGGCGCGGCCGACGAACAGGCCTTCCGGCGTAACGTTTGTAAACAGGCTGCGGATTACCTCGAGCATGGCCTGCCGGAACGGGCCCAGCAGTTTTTTGACACACTCAAGCAGTTCTACAACACTTCAACCCGCATCGGCCACGACTGGAACTACGACAAGGTTCGCATAGCGCCGGCGGGGAATGAATACCTTAAATCAAGGACAGCAGACACTCTATGACATCTGAAATCAAACATACGGGCGACCTACGCTTCGGTGACCTCAACCTGGATCAACGCCTGCTGGATGCCATTACCAAAATCGGCTTTGAATACTGCACGCCTATCCAGGCGGAAACCCTGCCCTGGACCCTGGCCTGTGAAGACCTGATCGGCCAGGCCCAGACCGGCACCGGCAAAACCGCGGCCTTCCTGATTACCGCCATCCAGACCCTGCTGGAAACCCCGATCGACGAGAAAGACCGCTTTGCCTCGGAACCGAGGGTCCTGGCCCTGGCGCCGACCCGTGAACTGGCCATGCAGATTGCCAAGGACGCCGAGCAGCTGTGCCAGTACACCGGCCATAACGTGGTGACCGTGGTAGGCGGCATGAACTACGACAAGCAGCGGGAACAGCTGCAGAACGAAATCGTGGACATCCTGGTGGCTACCCCGGGCCGGCTGATCGACTTTCTGGGCTCCCAGGATGTGTTCCTGGACCAGCTCGACATCCTGATCCTGGACGAAGCAGACCGGATGCTCGACATGGGCTTTATCCCGGACGTAAAGCGCATTATCCGCAAATGCACGCCCAAGGATGAGCGCCAGACCCTGCTGTTCAGCGCCACCTTCAACCAGGACGTACTGAACCTGGCTTCCATGTGGACCCGTAACGCCGAGTTTGTGGAAATCGAGCCGGAACAGAAAACTGCCGAGCGGGTTGAGCAAACGGTCTACCTGGTGTCTGACGACGACAAACTGCCAGTACTGGTGAATTACCTGAAGCGGCCGGAAGTGGACAAGGCTATTGTCTTCGCCAACCGTCGTGACCAGTGCCGTGACCTGGAAGAAGACCTCCGTAACCAGGGCGTGAAAGTGTCCCTGATGTCCGGAGAAATTGCCCAGAACAAGCGCCTGAAAACCCTGGACCAGTTCAAGAAAGGGCAGATCCAGGTGCTGGTGGCAACCGACGTGGCGGGCCGGGGTATTCACGTAAACGGTGTCACCCACGTGTTCAACTACAACCTGCCGGAGAACGCCGAGGACTACGTGCACCGGATCGGCCGTACCGGCCGGGCAGGCAGTACCGGTGTTTCGGTGAGCTTTGCCGGCGAAGAAGATGCGTTCGCGCTGCCGGAGATCGAGAAATACATCAGCCAGAAGCTGAAGACCGCGGTGCCGGACGAGGACCTGATGGCGACCATGGAAAATCCGCCGATCACCCGCAAGCGCGGAGGTCGCCGGCCTCAGGGCAACCGTGGCTCCGGTGGCCGTGGTGGCCCGCGCCCGCGCCGCAACTGATCGGGAGCCCGGAGACAGGTTATGTTGATCGTTGCAGATGAGAATATTCCGTTACTCGATGCCTTTTTCGGGGATATCGGGGAGATTCGCCGGGTTACCGGAAGAACCCTGACCCGGGACCAGGTGGAAGATGCCGACATCCTGCTGGTGCGGTCGGTAACCCCGGTCGGGCCCGGGTTACTGGAAGGCACCCGGGTAAAGTTTGTCGGTACCACCACCATCGGCACCGATCACGTGGACCTGGACTGGCTGGAACAGCAGGGCATTGCCTTCGCGGCTGCCCCCGGCTGTAATGCCAGCAGCGTGGCGGAATACGTGTTGTCGGTGCTTTCGCTGTTTGCCGAGCGCCAGGGGCGTGATGACTGGAGCTCTCTGAGTGTCGGGATTGTCGGCGTTGGCAATGTTGGCGGAACCCTCGCCCGGGTTCTTGACCGGCTCGGTTTCGAGGTTCGGTTGTGTGATCCGCCGAGGCAGGACGCCGAGCCGGAGTCAGGCGAAGCCTTTGTGAGCCTGGCGGAAGCGCTGGAGTGCGATGTCGTGACCCTGCACACGCCGCTGACCCGAACCGGTGCCCATGCTACCCACCATATGATTTCCTCAGCGGAGCTTGCGGCACTTCGGTCCGACCAGCTGCTGATCAATTCTGGCCGTGGCGAAGTCATCGATAACCAGGCCCTGAAACATCGCCTCGAACAGGCTGATGCACCACTGGCAGCGCTGGATGTCTGGGAAGGCGAGCCCCGTATCGATCCCGAACTGGTGGCGCTGACCTGGCTGGCGACGCCCCATATTGCCGGTTATAGCCTGGAAGGCAAGGTTCAGGGCACCGAGATGATCTACCAGGCTCTGAGTCAGTTTCTGGGGTTGCCGGTGCGTAAGAAGGCCGGCCAGTTTTTGCCGGAACCGGCCATGAGCAAGGTCTCGTTTACCAGCAATGCCGCCGAGGATGCGGCGATCCGCATTGCGCTCCGGGCTTGTTATGACCCCCGCCAGGACGACGCCCGCCTGCGATTGGCGATGACAGGAACCCCGGAAGAGCGGGGCATGGCTTTTGACCAGCTGCGCCGGGACTACCCGGTACGGCGGGAATGTTCCAGCCTGAAGGTTCAGCTCAAGGGCAGTAGCAAGTCGCTGCAGGACAGTTTCAAGGCCATCGGTTTCAAGCTGAAAATCTGACCAGGATGCTTGCCTGGTTGGCGAAAAGCAGAAGGGGCGCATAGTGCGCCCCTTCTTCGTTATGGCCTGGCTGATCCGCTTACAGCTTGGCGTTCTGCAGCGCGGCAATCCGGTCTTCCAGCGGCGGGTGGGTCATGAACATGGCCGCCAGGCCGGAGCGGGCTCCGCGGTTGATACCGAAGGCCTGCAGGGTATCCGGCATCTGGTCCGGCACCTCGCTTTCCTGTTTCAGGCGGGCCAGGGCATTGATCATGGCGCCGCGGCCAGCGAGCTGGGCGCCGGCGATATCAGCCCGGAATTCCCGGCGACGGGAGAACCAGAACACAATGGTGCTGGCCAGGATACCGAGGACGATTTCCGCAACAATGCTGACCACAAAGAAACCAAGCCCGTGGCCGTTTTCGTTCTTGAAAATCACCCGGTCGACAAACGAGCCGATCACCCGGGATGCGAAAATCACGAAGGTGTTCACCACGCCCTGAATCAGGGTCAGGGTCACCATGTCGCCATTGGCCACGTGGCCGATCTCATGGCCCAGCACGGCCCGGATTTCATCCTTGTTGAAACGGTGCAGAAGGCCTTCGCTGACGGCGACCAGCGAATCGTTCTTGTTCCAGCCGGTGGCAAAGGCGTTGGACTGGGACGCCGGGAAAATCGCGACTTCCGGCATGCCGATGCCGGCATTCTTCGCCAGTTCCGCGACGGTATCCACCAGCCAGCGCTCGGCAGGGGTGCGGGGCGACTCAATCACCTGCGCCTTGGTGCTCCACTTGGCCATGGGCTTGGAAATCAGCAGGGAAATGATCGCACCGGCAAAGCCGAAGACGGCGGCAAAGGCCAGCAGGGAGCCGTAATCAATGCCTTGCCCGGCCAGGTAACTGTCGACCCCGAGCAGGCGCAGGGTAAAGCTTGCCACCAGAATAACGGCCAGGTTAGTGGCCAGAAACAACAGAATGCGCATAGAGTTTTCCTGTAGTGACGTACGCTGAATCGTGTTGGCTGTCTGACCGTTATATGTGGCCCGGGTTCACTGCTTCAAGATCCTTACCGCGATTTAATGCAGCCCTTCGGCACTGAAATCCGTAAAGAAAGCGGCCTGGACGGCCAGGCTGATACGGGTGGAACTGCCGTTTTTCAGGGCGGCCCGAAGCAGGTGGATATAGGTAGACAGGTCCTGCTGGACTGAGGCCGGAAGGTTCGCTTCCTCGGGCAGGGTATTCAGCTTCCGGGCCAGTGATTGTGGTGCTGGTGCGCTGAGGCGAACGAAGGCTTCCCGGGTCAGCACCGCCTGGTCCAGGGCTTCCTGGCGGATGGTGTCGACATATCGCAGCAAACCTTCTTCCTGCAGCCACAGCAGGGCGCCGAAGCAAGCCATGTGGCGTTTGCTGTGCAGCCCGAATTCGTCCGGCTCATCCGGGCCGGCAATGTCTTCCACAAACAGGTTGGTGCGCCTGGGGAAGGCCGCGTACAACTGCGCCAGGGCGATGGCTACGTCCTTGTAGAATTCCTCGACATGAATGTCGGCCATGATAGATCCCGATTATTGGCGGTAGTGTTCCAGGAAGTTGGCCAGCCGTCCCATGGCGTCTGCCATGGTGTCCTGGCGGGGCAGGAACACCACCCGGAGGTGTTGCTTGTCGTCGATGTTGAAGGCGGAACCCTGTACCAGCAGGATTTTTTCTTGCAGCAGCAAGTCCAGCACCAGTTTTTCATCGTTGGCGATGGGGAAGTGCTTCGGGTCCAGCTTCGGGAACATGTACAGGGCGCCCTGGGGCTTCACGCAGCTGACACCCGGAATGTCGTTGAGCATGCGCCAGGTGGTTTCGCGCTGCTCATAGAGCCGTCCCCCGGGTGCCACCAGGTCGTTGATGGACTGGTAGCCGCCCAGGGCGGTCTGGATGGCCAGCTGGGCCGGCACGTTGGCGCACAAGCGCATGTTCGACAGCATCTCGATGCCTTCGATCAGGTCCCGTGCCCGGTGCTTGGCGCCGCTGATGATCATCCAGCCGGAACGGTAGCCGGCAGCCCGGTAGTTTTTCGACAGGCCGTTGTAGGTAAAGAACAGCACGTCTTCGGCCAGGGAGGCGATGGACGTATGCACGGTGCCGTCGTACAGAATCTTGTCGTAGATTTCGTCAGCCAGGATGATCAGGTTGTGCTTGCGGGCCAGTTCGATCACCTGGTGCAGCAGCTCATCCGAATACACCGCGCCTGTGGGGTTGTTCGGGTTGATCAGAACAATGGCTTTGGTGCGACGGGTGATCTTCTTCTTGATATCGTCGATATCCGGGAACCAGTTCTGCTGCTCGTCGCAACGGTAGTGTACCGGCTTGCCGCTGGACAGGGTGACGGCTGCGGTCCACAGCGGATAGTCGGGGGCCGGTATCAGTACTTCGTCGCCGGTATTGAGCATGGCCTGCATGGACATCACGATCAGTTCACTGACGCCGTTACCCAGGTAGATGTCATCGATGTCTACCCGGGGAATGCCGCGCTGTTGGCTGTAATGCATGACCGCCTTGCGGGCAGAGAACAGGCCCTTGGACTCCACATAGCCCTGGGCCTGGTGCATGTTGTAGATCACATCCTGCTGGATCTCTTCGGGCACATCCAGTTCGAAGGCGGCCGGGTTGCCGATATTGAGCTTGAGTACCCGGTGGCCTTCTTCCTCGAGCCGACGCGCCTCACGCAGAACCACGCCACGAATTTCATAACATACGTTGTCAAGTTTGGCGGATTTGAAATAGTTCTGCATGGCGTGATGCGTCCTCAACGAAAAACGGGAAAAGTTTCCGGATAACGGAAGCTTACTATTCTAGCGGAGGGATGTACCGGGGTAACAGGGGCAATTGTGACCAATTGTGGCGAATTACCGATTGATCGCGGGAAGGTTGCCTACCGGAAGTGCCAACTCTGTCCCGAAATGCCGTATAAAGGGATGGTTGGACACAACCAAATTGCGCACAATGCGAACCCGCCCATTCAATACAAGGCAGTCAAACCATGTCGGACGCAACCATCTACGATTTCAGCGCCAAGGATATCAAGGGTAATGAAGTATCGCTGGCGGACTATCAGGGCAAGGTATTATTGATCGTCAATACCGCCTCCAAGTGTGGTTTTACGCCGCAGTTCGAGGGTCTGCAGAACCTGCACAAGGAGCTTGGTGACAAGGGCTTTGAAGTATTGGGCTTCCCCTGTAACCAGTTCCTGAGCCAGGACCCGGGTGATGAAAATGCCATCAGCCAGTTCTGCTCCCTGAATTACGGTGTCAGCTTTCCCATGTTCGCCAAGATCGAGGTGAACGGTGAAGGCACCCATCCGCTGTTCCGGTTCCTGAAAAAAGAAGCCAAGGGGCTGATGGGCTCGGAAAAGGTTAAGTGGAACTTCACCAAGTTCCTGGTGGACAGCAACGGCCGCGTTGTTCGCCGCTATGCGCCTACCGCCAAGCCGGAAGAAATCCGGGCGGATATCGAAAAGCTGCTCTGATTCCGGCGCCACTCCGGGCTCTGCCGGCAACTACCCGGCCGGCGGTGCCCAGCGGCTGATAATGGCCCGCAACTCATCCCGCCGGTAAGGCTTGGTCACATAGTCGTTCATGCCGGACGCCAGGCAGTGTTCCCGGTCTCCCTGTAAGGCATTGGCGGTTACCGCTATAACCGGAAGATCCGCCCATTCCGGGTTCTGCCGGATAGCACGGGTAGCCTCGAAACCGTCCATCACCGGCATCTGGCAATCCATCAGAATGATGTCGTAACGGCGGCTTTCCAGTGCCGCCAGTGCCCGTTCACCGTTCTCTGCCAGGTCTACCCGGTGCCCGAGTTTCTTCAGCAGGCCACTGGCAACCAGCTGGTTTACCCGGTTGTCTTCCACCAGAAGGATCGATAAAGGCCGGTCGCTTGCCTGTTCCGTGATGGCTTCCGGGGCCGGTAGCCTGGTGTCCGCTTCTGCCACGGCCAGCGGTAAGATGACCGTGAAGTGAGTGCCGGCTCCTTTGCTGGAATCCACCAGGATACGCCCGTGCATGTGCTCAACCAGTTGCCGGCAAAGGGTCAGCCCCAGGCCGGTGCCGCCATAGAGCCGTGTTGTGCCGGTATCGGCCTGGGAGAAGGGCGAGAAAATGCTTTTCAGCCCCTGCTCGGACATGCCAATGCCTGTGTCGATCACTTCGATACGCAGGCTGCCACCGGTCCAGCTGGTGCGTACTTTCACACTGCCGGTGTCGGTGAATTTGATGGCGTTGCCCAGCAGGTTATTGATGATCTGCCGGGTGCGGGTGGGATCACCCAGAAAGCAGGCGGGTAAGTCCGGATCGGTTTCGCTGATCAGCTGGATCTGTTTGCCTTCGGCCTGTTGGCGATGCAGCGTGGTGCATTCGTCGATCAGCTCGCGCATGCTGAACGGTATGGTCTCCAGGCTTAGCTTTCCGGCCTCCACCTTGGAAATGTCCAGGATGTCGTTGAGCAGGCCAAGCAGGTTTTCCCCGGCATTCAGGGCAATTTCCAGGCGATTGCGCTGGCCCTGGTCTTTTTCGCTTTCCAGCGCCAGCCCCAGCATCCCCAGCACGCCGTTCAGGGGCGTTCGGATTTCATGGCTCATGCTGGCCAGGAAGTTGGCCCTCGTGCGGGCGCGCCGTACCGCATCCTCCTTTGCCTTGACCAGGGCCCGGTTACCCCGCTGAAGGGCGTCGTTTTTCTCGGAAATTTCCCGGGTCCGGTCCGCAACTTCCTGTTCCAGCTGGCTGGAATAGTTCTTCATGGTAGCTTCAGCCGTTCGCAGTTGCGAAACGCTGTTGTCCATGTTTTCCAGGTGTTCATTGATAATGCCCACCATGGTGCCGATCTCGTCTTCCCGGTGGTTTTCCGGAACCGGCAGGCGAACTTTTTCCGGGGAGCTGGCGTTTACCTGGCTCAGGGCGTTGATTACGTTGAGCATGGGGCGGGTGAGCACAAAGTAGAAAATGGCCAGCAACACCCCGGATAACGCCAGGCTTTTCAGTAGCCCGATAACCAGGGTGTAGGTGGCACGCTCAAGGAACCTTATGCCGTAGTGGTAGGTATCGATGGTCACCACCAGCTGGCCAAGGGGCAGGTCTGCCAGCTGGGGTACCCGAAGGTCTTCCCGGAACACCCGGTCCGCGCCGAACAGCAGGTCGCTGGCCCAGCGGTAACGGGATTCCGGGCTGCTTTCGCTGGAGGCCGACATGGTCTGGCCTTCGTTGTCGATCAGCCGGGCATCGATTGCTGCAGGGTGCTGCAGCAGGCCATCGAGGAGTTCATCTGCCAGCCGCATGTCTATGTTGTAGGCAATCTGGGACGCGGGGCTGTGGCTGGTTTCAATCAGGGCTTTGACTTCCCGTTCCATGGAATCGCGGGCGTCAAAATAATCCAGGGTAATCTGGATCAGGTTCAGCACCAGGCCTACGGCCATGGCAACCAGAACGGTGTCCCGGGTAAGGCGGTAGGAGAGCCGTTGCCTGAAACTTTTGAACACGGTGGTGGTTGATCCCTGGATAAGCGCGGTGTTTTGCGCCAGAGCGTAGCAGAATTCTCCGGATCAGTCCGTTAACCTGGGTAACCGCATCATCCCATTCATTTAATGAATCATGTGATTCCTGTATATTGAAGCGGTGAATAGTCGTCCGGTTGTCAAGCCGTGAACCCCTGATGGAGTCGCCCATGGATATTTCCCGCGTAGACCTCAACCTGCTCGTATACCTGGATGTGTTGCTGCGGGAGCGCAATGTAACCAAGGCCGCCAACCATCTGGGCATTACCCAGCCGGCCATGAGTAACGGCCTGCGCCGCTTGCGGGACTTGTTCGGTGATCCCTTGCTGGTTCGTACCAGCGAAGGCATGACCGCGACTGAACGGGCCCGGGAGCTGCAGCCCCTGGTGCGGGGGATCTTGTCGAACATCGAACAGGCGGTGCAGGAAAAGACGCCGTTTGCGGCCCACGACAGCCAGCGCGTGTTCCGGATCATGGCCAGTGACTACGCAGAATCCTGCCTGATGCCGAGGGTATTGCGGCGGATTCGCCAGGAAGCGCCCCATGTGACCCTGGATGTCCTGACCCCCAGTGATGTCAGCTTCCTGGACGTGGAGCAGGGCCGGCTCGACATGGCCATCAACCGCTTCGACAAGATTCCCCAGTCGTTTCACCAGAAAACCCTCTGGACCGAATACTTTGCCTGCCTGATGAATTCCCACAATCCGATCCTCAGGCAGCCGTTCACCCTGGACACCTACCTGGAAGCCAGCCATATCTGGGTCAGCAAAACCGGTTTTGGTGTGGGTGTCGGGGTAAACCCGAAAGATGTCCAGCGTTTGGGCTGGGTAGACGAAGCTCTGGGGCGGATGGGGCGTAAACGCCAGATTTCCGTGTTTACCCGCCATTACCAGGTGGCCATGTTGCTGGCCGAGCAGCACGACCTGATTGCAACGCTGCCGTCACGGGCGGCCTGGCTGCAGAAAGATAATCCGAACCTGGTGGTAAAGGTGCCGCCGTTCGAAATCCCGCCGTTCGAACTGAAAATGGCCTGGAGCCCCTTGCTGCAGCACAACAGTGACCATCAGTGGTTGCGCCGGCTGATTATCGAAGTGGCCGAGGAGGTGGATGAGGAATTTGCGCCGTTCGGTGCCCGTTTCGAATCGCCCCAGGCAATCTACGGGCAACACTCAGAGCGGTAGTTCCCGCAGTTCCATGGAGGGACGGGCGGCGTCCCACATGCGCTGGAAGGATTCTTCCATCAGTTTTACCCGGCCTGATGCGGCGAAGCCTGCAAAGCCGTCGGGTTTGTTGAAGTGGTGGCGGTAAAGAACCCCTTCACGGTCAACCAGCATGAACGGCTGGTCTTCCATCGGGTAGTCGGCGTTTACAAGCCTTAGCTCCATGCGGCTGCTCAGGCGACGCATCAGCTCAACCAGCTGGTGCCGGCGTTTCACCAGGGGTTTGTCGTCGTGGATCAGCAGGCGGACTTCGCTCAGGCGGTGTCGGCGGGCTACCGCAGAAATCAGTTCCCGCAGCCGGTAACGGTCATACAGGTCGTGGTCCAGCAGGTTGTCATACAGCCACAGGCGCTGGCCGGCCTGGCCCACCAGCGAATCCATCAGGCCGAGCATGGTGGCTTCGTCGTGGAACAGCCAACTCTCGGTGTCGGCCCCGAGAATCAGCGGTTGGGTGCGGTCAGCAAGTGCCTGGTGGGCCAGCGAGGGCGCCAGGCAACGCATATCCAGGTGCGGGATGCCGGCGTCATCGTAGGGCTCGGAGCAGATGTGGAAGCCGAAGCGCTCGTAGAAGCCGGTGGCGTGGTTCTGGGCTGATAGCCGAAGTTCCTGGAAGCGCCCGGCAGATTCCGCAATCAGGTGCCGCAGCAGCGCCTCGCCCACACCTTGGCCACGGTATTCCGGAAGCACGGCCATTCGCCCGATAAAACCGGTTTCTTCCATGGTGGAAAACAGCCGGGCCGTGGCCATGGGGGTATTGGCCTGATCGACTGCCAGGTAATGATCGGCAATCTCGTCAGTGTCGTCCCACTCAAGCTCCGGCGGCACCTTCTGCTCATCGATAAACACCCGCTGGCGGATGTCGCGGATGGAGGCAGGGGCCAGTTGCCAGCTGTATTTGCGAAATCTCGGAGTCATGGCTTACTCGAAGTACAATGAACCCTGGTTATACAGGTTGGTCAGCAGGCCCAGCAGGGCCTCGTCACCGGCAAATTCGGCCAGGGCCGACATATCTATGCGGGCTCCGGCACACAGCACGGGTGCCAGTAGCTGGGCATCGCCTTTCAGCAGGTATTGCTCACCATCCACAAACAGGGCGGTTTCACCGGCCAGTTCATGGTAGGCAAAGCGGGAGCCTTCGTTCCAGCGCAGCTGCTCGCCGGCGCGGATGGCTTCCGCCAGGTCTTCTGCTTCAGCGGGCTCCTCTGCCGGCACCACGATGTCCATGCTCTTGGGAGCGGTGGTGAACTGGCCGAACCACAGGGCCAGGTTGCGGCGGTCGCCCAGCTGTTCGCGGATTACCGTATCCAGCCGGTCGATAACCTCAGCACCGATGGTGCCCGGGTTGTCCTGAACCTGCAGGTCCGGGTCGTCCAGGTGTTCGGCGGCCTTTTCTTTCTGACTCAGGAAATCGGTAAAGCTGGTCAGGATGTCGTCGATGGTGGGCGCACGAAAGCCGACAGACAGGGTGATGCAGTCGTCTTCCGCCACACCGTGGTGGCCGATACCCGGGGGCAGGTACAGCATATCGCCCGGTGCCAGGGTGACGGTTTCTTCGCCGCCCCAGCTGCTCAGGATGCGCAGGGGCGTGCCTTCCACCCTTGGCGATGTGTGGTCGCAGTGGCCGCCAAAGGTCCAGCGGCGATGGCCCTGGGCCTGCAGCAGGAAGACGTCGTACATGTCGTAGTGAGGGCCGACGCTGCCACCTTTCGGGGCGTAGCTGGCCATGATGTCATCCAGGCGCCAGTTGGGGACGAAACGGAAATTGTCGAGCAGGTCGGCAATTTCCGGTACCCAGTGGTCCAGGCCCTGAACCAGCAGGGTCCAGTCCTGTTCCGGCAGGTCGCTGAAGCGATCCGGGTTGAACGGGCCGTTGTGCAGTTGCCAGGGTTTGCCGGCATCGTTCTCGATGACGATGCGGGATTCCACCGCTTCTTCACAAGCCAGGCCGGCCAGTTCGTCCGGGCTGACCGGGCACTGGAAACCGGGAAATGCCTGACGGATCACCAGGGGCTTTTTCTGCCAGTAATCCCGCAGAAATTCAGAAGCTGTCAATCCGCCAAGCATGTCCATGGTGTTGCTCCCGTTTAAATGTTGCCGGCCTGTTCGACGGCATTACCGATGTAGGTGTCCGGAGTCAGGGTGCGCAGTTCGGCCTTGGCTTCTTCCGGAATTTCCAGGGTCTCCACGAAATTCTTGATGACTTCCGCGCTCATGGTTTTGCCGCGGGTCAAGTCCTTGAGTTTTTCGTAGGGCTTTTCGATGTTGTAGCGGCGCATCACGGTCTGGATCGGCTCGGCCAGTACTTCCCAGGCGTTGTTCAGGTCTTCGTTCAGGCGCGCCGGGTTGATTTCCAGCTTGCCCAGGCCTTTCAGGGAGGCTTCGTAGGCAATCAGGCTGTGGGCGAAACCAACACCCAGGTTGCGCAGTACGGTGGAGTCGGTCAGGTCACGCTGCCAGCGGGAAATCGGCAGCTTGGCAGACAGGTGGCCGAAGATGGCGTTGGCGATGCCCAGGTTGCCTTCGGAGTTTTCGAAGTCGATGGGGTTCACCTTGTGGGGCATGGTAGAGGAGCCAATTTCGCCGGCCACTGTCTTCTGCTTGAAGTAACCCAGTGAGATGTAGCCCCAGATGTCCCGGTCGAGGTCGATCAGGATGGTGTTGAAGCGGGCAACGGCATCGTACAGCTCGGCAATGTAGTCGTGGGGCTCGATCTGGGTGGTGTACGGGTTCCAGTCCAGGCCGAGGCTCTCCACGAATTCTTCGGCGTTGGCGGCCCAGTCTACAGCCGGATAGGCAGACAGGTGGGCGTTGTAGTTGCCCACGGCACCGTTGATCTTGCCCATGATTTCCACTTCACGAATCTGCAGCAACTGACGGCGCAGGCGGTAAACCACGTTGGCCAGTTCCTTGCCCACGGTCGTGGGAGAGGCGGTCTGGCCATGGGTGCGGGACAGCATCGGCTGTTCGGCGTGTTCCTTGGCCAGTTCAGCCAGCTTGTCGACCACCTTTTCCATGCCTGGCAGCAGGCCATGGTCCAGTCCTTCGCGCAGCATCAGGGCGTGGGACAGGTTGTTGATGTCTTCGGAGGTGCAGGCGAAGTGCACGAATTCGGTCACTGCGTGCAGCTCGGGCACATCGGCGATCTTTTCTTTGATCAGGTATTCGACCGCTTTCACATCGTGGTTGGTGGTGCGTTCGATTTCCTTGATGCGCTCGGCATCGGCCAGGCTGAATTCGCTGACCAGCTTGTCCAGGAAGGCATTGGCTTCGGCAGAGAACGCCGGCACTTCGGTAATGGCCGGGTGTGCGGCCAATTGTTGCAGCCAGCGGATTTCGACGGTTACCCGGTTACGGATCAGGCCGTATTCACTGAAGATGCTGCGAAATACGCTGACTTTACTGCCGTAGCGGCCATCGACCGGGGAAATAGCGGTCAGGGCGGTGAGTTCCATCGAAAACCTCTCAGTTCATCAAAGAAAAATCGGATCGGAAAAATGCGAAGGCGTTAATGATACACCAGAGGGCGCTGCGAATCAGCGCAGCAGCTCCCTAGCGTGCAGGATCACTTTTTTGCGCTTGAAGATCAGTTGCCAGCGGTGGCCGCCACTCTGGCGCCAGAGTACAGCCGAACGGATGCCGGCCAGCAGCAGGGCACGGACTTTGTGCTGGTTGTCTTCCCGCTGCAGCATGTTGGGGTTACCGCTGACCTGGATGCGCGGGCCCAGGGTACTGATGGTGTCGCTGTATACGGATGCCAGGTTGCTCAGCAGGTTGCTGTGGGTGTAACCGAAATGGCTGGCGGTGTGGCGGGCCTGCTCAATGCGGTTGCCGAGCACATCCATCACATCGCCCTTGCGCTTGAGCTTGGATTCCAGGTGGATCAGGTTCAGCACATAGCGCAGGACCTCTGCGTCCTGCGGGCGGGCTTGCTGGGCGAATACGGTCGACAGCACCTCCAGGCCATTGCGGATGTCGGACAACTCACCACCGTAAACATCCAGCGTGGTCTCGGGATCTGTGGCAAACAGCGAGCGGATGCAGGTTTCCATGGCCGCTTCGTTGCAGTAGCCGGTGTGGGCAATTTCCCGCACCAGCGCGGCTGCCTGAAAGATACCCGCCAGGGCCAGGGTCTGGTCGTGCAGGGAACGGCTCATGCGTCGGCTTCCGCAGCCAGGCGGGCGGGCAGGGGTTCGCCATCGCGCCAGGTTTCTTCAATCACACCGCCGCCCAGGCAGACCTCGCCCTGATAGAGCACCACGGATTGCCCGGGTGTGACTGCACGCTGGCCCTCGTCAAAGACAACTTTCACGCCACCGTCGATGACCGTGACTTCGCAGTCCTGATCCGGCTGACGGTAACGGGTTTTTGCCTTGCAGCGGAACTGCTGTGCCGGCGGTTCGCCCGCGACCCAGTCGATGGGGCCGGAGACCAGGCCCCGGGAAAACAGTAGCGGGTGGTTCTTGCCCTGAACGGCGATCAGCACGTTGCGGGACAGGTCTTTTTCTACGACGTACCAGGGTTCATCGCCAAACTCCGCCAGGCCGCCAATGCCCAAACCCTGGCGCTGGCCAATGGTGTGGTACATCAGTCCCTGGTGCTTGCCGATCACCTTGCCGTCCGGCGTTTCAATGTTGCCGGGCTGGGCCGGCAGGTATTGCTTCAGGAAGTCGGTGAACTTGCGCTCGCCGATGAAGCAGATACCGGTGGAATCTTTCTTGTCGTGGGTTACAAAGCCCTGGGCTTCGGCAATGCGGCGTACTTCCGGCTTTTCCAGTTCGCCCACCGGGAACAGGGTGCGGGCGATGCGGTCGCCGGAGACGGCGTGCAGGAAGTAGCTCTGGTCTTTGTTCGGATCCAGTCCCTTCAGCAGTTGCGCTTTGCCACTGCCATCGTTGAGGGGGCGCTGGCGGGTGTAGTGGCCGGTGGCAATGTAGTCGGCGCCCAGGGTGACGGCGTAATCCAGGAAAGCGCGGAATTTTACTTCCTTGTTGCACAGGATGTCCGGGTTCGGGGTGCGCCCGGCGCTGTATTCGGACAGGAAATGCTCGAACACCCGGTCCCAGTATTCGGCGGCAAAGCTGGCGGTGTGCAGCTTGATACCGATGGCATCGGCCACCGCCTGGGCATCGGCCAGGTCTGTCATGGCAGTGCAGTACTCGGTGCCGTCGTCTTCATCCCAGTTCTTCATGAACAGGCCTTCCACCTGGTAGCCCTGGTCTTTCAGTAACCAGGCAGCTACGGAGGAGTCCACGCCGCCGGACATGCCGACGATCACGCGGGTATTCTGGGGAGTCTTGGGTTCTGCAGTCTGGGTCATTGGTTTTCCGGGTTACCGCTGAAAAGGGGCGATTTTACCATCTTGTGGCGGTTACGTCTGTCCGTCGACCACCACTTCAAGGGGGAATCGCCGGCCGTTTCGGTAATCCTCGATGCACTGCAGCACCAGCGGGCTGCGCAGCCGGGTGCCCAGGTTGCGGATTTCGTCCAGGGTAAGCCAGTGCGGGGCGATAATGCCGGTATCCAGCTCGGTGGTGATTTGCCTGACGGCTTTGGCGGCGTAACAGAAGCGGTAGTAGGTAACGCCGTTGGCCGGGGCCTTGTAGGTGTAAACGCCAAGGAAGGACTCCGGCTCAACCTGCCAGCCGGTTTCTTCCAGTGCTTCGCGCCGGACTGCATCCAGAATGGCTTCGCCTTCCTCGATATGCCCGGCAGGCTGGTTGAAAACGACTTTGCCGTGGCTTTCTTCTTCAACCAGCAGAAAGCGGCCCTGTTCGTCTTCGGCCACAACGGCCACGGTGGCATGGGGTTTCCAGGTCATTTTCGGCTTGGCCTCCTGTTGGTCGTGCGGCGCCCGGGCTTGGCCTTGCGTGGGTTTTGCTTGCCAGCCGGCGGAGTGTCTGGCAAGTGAATGGTTTCAAGGCGGAAATGGCCGGGTTTCAGGCCGTCCAGTGTCCAGTCCCCTATCCGGTAGCGGATCAGTCTCAGGGTAGGGTAGCCCACAGCGGCTGTCATGCGCCGCACCTGCCGGTTACGGCCTTCGGTAATGGTGAGTTCCAGCCAGCTGGTGGGGATGGATTCACGGTAACGCACCGGAGGTACCCGGGCCCAGACCTCCGGTTCTGCTATCCGCCTGGCGCTGGCGGGGCGGGTCAGACCGTCTTTCAGTTCGACACCGCTGCACAGTTGTCCGATTGCATCGTCGGAGATTTCCCCTTCAACCTGTACCCAGTAGGTTTTCTGCATTTTGTTGGCGGGGGAGGCGATCCGGTGCTGCAGCGCGCCGTGGTTGGTCAGTAGCAACAGGCCTTCGGAGTCATAGTCCAGCCGGCCGGCGGGGTAGAAACCGGGTTTCTTGATCCATTGGGCAAGGGTTGCGCGGGGTTGTCCGGCGCGGTCATCGGTGAACTGGCTCAGCACCTGGAAAGGTTTGTTGAACAGAATCAGCTCGGCCATGCACGGTTCCTGTTGGTAATACGGAGGAGTGGCAAGCCTAAAGGATTCGGAATTCCGGAAAAAGCACAAAAAAACACGGCCTGCCGGCTACCCGGCAGGAATCGGGGAAATAATCGCCGCGACTGTCTCAGCCGTTAACAGCTCTCGGAGGATACCCCGAGTGGCCTGACAGCCCGCTATCCGGGGACTCGCCGCCTTGCCTGGACTCCTGGCCCGGTTCCCGCTTTGCTGGCGCTTCATCGGGTACGATGTTGATGGCGTGAACGCCTTTTTCGACCGGCTTTTTGTCGAAGGTGACCGACTGGCCCGCCTTCAGGGTTTTATAACCCTCCATCTGTACCGAAGAAAAATGGGCGAACAGATCGTCACTGCAGCCGTCTTCGATAATAAAGCCGTATCCCTTGGCGTTGTTGAACCATTTGACTTTGCCTCTTGGCATGATGAACTCCCTTGTTCCCTGTCTGTCTTATTATTGGATTGAGCGTTGTGCGAGTGTTGCTTCTGGTTACATAAGTCTTGCGTTTATTTACATTGTTTTACAATGCAGGTTAACTCTCTGCCAATCCGGCGTCTGAGTCAAGAGTTCTGACGGGGTGAATGAGTGGTTGAAGCAGGTCTGGAAGCTGTATCATGTCCGTATTGATAAATAACGCACGCTTGCTCCGCTTCCGGCTTGAAAAGCCGCAGTCGGGCAACCACATTTAGTCAGGAAACCGAATAACCGGTAAACAGAACCATGCGGACAATTAAGAATTCTCTACTAGTATTCAATCAGGGGGAGGACGAACAGCCAGGGCGCCATGAGGGGGTCAGTGTTGCGCCTGAAAAGCCTGCCCTGAAGCGCCCGGCCCGATTCAGGGTGGTGCTCCTGAACGACGATTACACACCCATGGACTTCGTGGTGGAAGTATTGATGAAGTTCTTCGGAATGAATGAGGAAAAGGCGACGCAGGTGATGCTGCTCGTCCATACGCAGGGAAAAGCCGTATGTGGGGTATATACCCGTGACATCGCAGAAACAAAGGCGGCACAGGTGAATCAGTATTCTTCGGAATGTGAGCATCCGCTCCTTTGTGAGATTGAACGTGCTGACTGATAGACGGCGGGGTGGCCCATGCTGAGCAAAGATCTTGAAATTACGCTGAATACGGCCTTCAAAAATGCCCGGGACAAGCGTCATGAGTTTATGACCGTGGAGCATTTGTTGTTGGCCCTTCTCGACAACGAATCGGCGGTGGGCGTTCTCAAAGCCTGTGGTGCAGACCTCCAGCGGCTCGAGGAAGAGCTGGTCGAATTCGTGGATTCAACCACACCTCTGATACCGAGCACCGACAGTGAACGCGAAACCCAGCCGACACTGGGCTTCCAGCGTGTGCTGCAGCGGGCGGTATTCCATGTGCAGTCTTCCGGCAAGAAAGAAGTCACCGGCGCCAACGTACTGGTGGCGATCTTCAGTGAGCAGGAAAGCCAGGCGGTGTATGTGCTGAAGAAGCAGAACATTGCCCGGATCGATGTGGTCAACTTTGTCTCCCACGGAATTTCCCGGGTGCAGGGTGCAGAGGACCAGGACGGGATGGATCACTCTGCCCACGAAGAAGCCGGAGAAGAAGGCAGCCAGTCCAGCCCGCTGGACAGCTACGCAACCAACCTGAACGAACAGGCACGGCAGGGCCGGATAGACCCGTTGATCGGCCGCGAGCACGAAGTGGAGCGGGTGGTGCAGATCCTGGTGCGCCGCCGCAAGAACAACCCCTTGCTGGTGGGCGAGGCCGGTGTCGGTAAAACCGCCATCGCCGAAGGCCTGGCCAAGCGCATTGTTGACGGCCAGGTGCCGGATATCATCTCCGATGCGGTGGTGTATTCCCTGGATATGGGCGCGTTGCTGGCCGGTACCAAGTACCGCGGTGATTTCGAAAAGCGCCTGAAAGGCCTGCTGAGCGACCTGAAAAAACAGGATCATGCCATCCTGTTTATCGACGAGATCCACACCATCATTGGTGCCGGCTCGGCATCCGGCGGTGTGATGGATGCCTCGAACCTGCTCAAGCCGATGCTCAGTTCCGGCGAACTGCGCTGCATCGGTTCGACAACGTTCCAGGAATTCCGGGGAATCTTCGAGAAAGACAGCGCCCTGGCCCGTCGCTTCCAGAAAATCGATGTGAACGAGCCGAGTGTTGAAGATACCTACCAGATTCTCAAAGGCCTGAAGCCGAATTTCGAGAAACACCACGACCTGACCTACACCGACCAGGCCTTGCGCGTGGCTGCAGAGCTGGCAGACCGGTATATCACCGATCGCCACCTGCCGGACAAGGCCATTGACGTGATCGACGAAGCCGGGGCCCGGCAGCGGCTGCAGCCGGAAGACAAGCGCAAGAAGACCATCGAAGTTTCGGATATCGAAGACGTGGTGGCGAATATTGCGCGCATTCCGCCGAAGAACGTTTCCACCAGCGACAAAGACCTGCTGCGTAACCTGGAGCGGGACCTGAAAATGGTGGTGTTCGGGCAGGATCCGGCCATCGAATCCCTGGCCACGGCCATCAAGCTGGCCCGCGCCGGCCTGAAAGCGCCGGAGAAGCCGGAAGGTGCCTTCCTGTTTGCCGGGCCGACCGGTGTTGGCAAGACGGAAGTGACCAAGCAGCTGGCCAAGGTTCTGGGCATCGAACTGGTTCGCTTCGATATGTCCGAATACATGGAGCGCCATACTGTATCGCGGTTGATCGGTGCGCCTCCGGGCTATGTCGGTTACGACCAGGGCGGCCTGCTGACCGAGGCGGTCAACAAGCATCCGCACTGTGTGTTGCTGCTGGATGAAATCGAGAAGGCGCATCCCGAGGTGTTCAACCTGCTGCTGCAGGTGATGGACCACGGTACCCTGACCGATAACAACGGCCGCAAGGCGGATTTCCGCCACGTGATCCTGGTGATGACCACCAACGCCGGCGCCGAGAGCATGGCTCGCCGTTCCATCGGCTTCAGCGAGCAGGACCATAGTACTGACGGCATGGAAGTGATCAGCAAGACCTTCACGCCGGAGTTCCGTAACCGCCTGGATGGCATTATCCAGTTTGCTGACCTGCAGAAGGCCACCATTACCCATGTGGTGGACAAGTTCCTCACCGAGTTGCAGGCGCAACTGGACGAGAAACACGTGGTGTTGCATGTGGATGAAGCTGCCAAGGTGTGGCTGGCCGAGAAGGGTTACGATGTGACTATGGGCGCACGCCCGATGGCGCGTCTGATCCAGGACAAGATCAAGCGGCCACTGGCCGAGCAGATCCTGTTCGGAAGCCTGGCAGAGAAGGGTGGGGATGTGTTCATCCACCTGAAAGGCGACGAGCTGGTGTTCGAGTACGAGAACGAGCCGGCAGAAGCCCTCTGAAGCAACAAAAAAGCCCCGCACTTGCGGGGCTTTTCAGATGTCACTCGAGCAGATTAACGGGCGCGGTATACGATGCGGCCCTTGCTCAGGTCATAGGGAGTCAGCTCAACCTTGACCTTGTCTCCGGTCAGGATGCGGATGTAGTTCTTGCGCATTTTTCCTGAGATGTGGGCAGTCACAACGTGGCCGTTGGACAGCTCAACGCGGAACATGGTGTTGGGAAGGGTGTCGATAATAACGCCTTCCATTTCAATGACATCTGATTTCGCCATTCAGTAGAAACCTCGTTCGGAATGCTTTTCGGTGATTTTAAATTGCGCAATTCTGCCTGAATTCTTGCCGTTTGGCAAAAGTCAGTCTGATTGCAGTTCTCGCCAGTGCCCGTCGCGCAGCGCTTCGATGGGTTTGAAACGGGTTTTGTAGTTCATTTTACGGCATTCCCGGATCCAGTAACCCAGGTACAGATGGGGCAGGCCGCGGCGCCGGGCTTCTTCAATCTGCCAGAGTACGGCAAAGGTGCCCAGGCTCCGGTCTTCCAGTTCCGGAGCAAAAATGGTGTAGATGGCGGACAAGCCGTCATCCAGCAGGTCGACCGCTGCCAGGCCGGCCAGTTCGTCTCCCAGGGAAATTTCCAGGAACCAGGAGTCTGTAGCGCCGTCTACCAGGAACGATGTGAACTGCTCCCTGGAGGGCGGGTACATATCGCCATCCCGGTGGCGCTCTTCAATGTAGTGGGCGTACAGCCGGTAATAACGCTCGCTGAAAGCTGCGGGCACCAGCCGGCACGACAAGTCTTCATTCTTGCGCAAGACACGGCGCTGGTTACGATCCGGCTGGAACTGATCTACCTTCAGGCGTACCGGCACGCAGGCATTGCAATGTTCACAGTGTGGGCGGTAATAGTGGGAGCCGCTGCGCCGGAAGCCCAGTGCAGTCAGTTGGCTGTAGAGTTTCTTGTCGACGTTGGCCCTCGGGTCCACAAACATGGTGGTGGCTTCGCGATCCGGCAGGTAGCTGCAGTCGTGGGGCGGCGTTGCGAAGAAGACCAGCGTTCTGAGATTGCTCATTCATTCCTCCGGCCCGGGCCAGCGCCAGTTGAAGGCCCAGTCTTCCTTTTCCGGTTTTTGATCCACGTACTTCCCGAGTATAGATAAAAACTCGCCCCTGGGAATAGTTCGCGCACCCATGCTGAGCAGATGGTCGCTTTCGACCTGGCAATCCATCAGTCTGTAACCCCATTGTGCCAGCTGGCGGGCCAGGTGCACCATCAAAACCTTGGAAGCATTGGTTTCCAGGGAAAACATGGATTCACCGAAGAAGCAGCGTCCCAGGGCAATGCCGTACATACCCCCGGCCAGCTCGCCGTTGCGGTTCCAGACTTCGATGGAGTGTGCGGTGCCGTGCCGGTGCAGGTCGGTATAGGCCTGGATCATGTCGTCGGTAATCCAGGTGCCTTCGGCGCGGGTGGTGGCACACAACCGGATGATGCGGCTGAAGCATCGGTCTGCGGTAACCTCGAACCGGTGCTGGTTCAGGGTGCGGCGCAGGCTGCGGGATACGTGGACTTCGTCCGGAAACAGGACGCAACGGGGATTGGGGGACCACCAGAGAATGGGCTGGTCGTCGCTGAACCAGGGGAAGATGCCGTTCCGGTAAGCCAGCAGGAGCCGGCCCCGGGACAGGTCGCCACCCACGGCGAGAAGACCGTCCGGATCGTCCAGTGCTTCGTCGGCCGGAGGGAACCAGAGTTCCTCCGGCTCCAGCCAGGGTAGAGAGGTCATTCCGTGTCGGCCGTTTAGTCCTGCTGGTCCAGGAATTTCTCGGCATCCAGGGCGGCCATGCAGCCGAAACCGGCGGAGGTAACAGCCTGGCGGTATACGTGGTCGGCTACGTCGCCGGCGGCGAATACGCCCGGAATGCTGGTCTGGGTGGCCATGCCGTTCAGGCCGGACTGGATACGCAGATAGCCGTTGTCCATGTCGAGCTGGCCTTCGAACAGGCTGGTGTTCGGCTTGTGGCCGATGGCGATGAATACGCCGGCTAGGTCGATGTCCCGGGTGCTGCCGTCTTCGGTGCTCTTGATGCGCATGCCGGTTACACCGGTGCCGTCGCCCAGTACTTCATCCAGGGTGTGGTTCCAGACGATCTTCACGTTGCCGTTTTCGGCCTTTTCGAACAGCTTGTCCTGCAGGATTTTCTCGGAGCGCAGCTTGTCACGGCGGTGCACCAGGGTCACTTCATCGGCAATGTTCGACAGGTACAGGGCTTCTTCAACGGCGGTGTTGCCACCACCGATCACAGCGACTTTCTGCTTGCGGTAGAAGAAGCCGTCGCAGGTAGCGCAAGCTGATACGCCCTGGCCCTTGAACTTCTCTTCGGACTCGAGCCCCAGATACATTGCCGAGGCACCGGTGGCGATGATCAGGGCATCGCAGGTGTACTCGCCGTTGTCGCCCTTGAGGCGGAACGGACGGTTCTGCAGGTCGGCTTCATTGATGGTGTCGTACACGATGCTGGTTTCGAAGCGCTCGGCGTGCTTCTGCATGCGCTGCATCAGCTCCGGGCCCTGAACGCCGTCGTTGTCACCCGGCCAGTTGTCCACGTCTGTGGTGGTGGTGAGCTGTCCACCCACTTCAATGCCGGTAATCAGGGTCGGGTTCAGGTTGGCGCGGGCGGCATAGACTGCTGCGGTGTAACCTGCGGGGCCGGAACCAAGAATGATCAGTCGGGAGTGCTGTGTTTCGCTCATGGGAATCTCGCTGGTATGTGATATGTAATCTGGATGTATGAGGCCGGAGCCGGATTATTCAAGTACCGAGACCGTGGTCAGCAGCTGTCGCACCCGATCCTTGCTCTTGCCGGATTCGCCCTGCTCAAGCCGGTGCTCAGCCACGGAGGGGAACACTGCCTGGACGTCGTCTGGCAGCACGTGGTCACGCCCTGCCATCAGCGCCCAGGCCTTGGCGGCCCTTAACAGCCCGAGGCCGGCTCGCGGCGACAGGCCGTAGACCAGGCCCGGCATGCGCCGGCTTTGTTCAAGCAGTCGCTGCAGATAGTCCAGCAGGGCAGGGCTGGCGCCGACTTTTTCGACGGCGGCCTGAGCCGCTTCCAGCTCCGGCTGGGGCAGTATGGCCTGCAGCCGCCCGGTGATGGCCCGGCGATCTTCGCCTTCCAGTAGCTCCCGTTCCGCTTTCGGATCCGGGTAGCCCAGTTGCAGTCGCATCAGAAAGCGGTCGAGCTGGGATTCCGGCAGCGGAAAGGTGCCACCCTGTTCAATGGGGTTCTGGGTGGCAATCACAAAGAACGGAGAGGGCAGTGGCCGGGTTTCGCCTTCAATGGATACCTGGCGCTCTTCCATGGCTTCCAGCAGCGCACTCTGGGTGCGGGGCGAGGCCCGGTTGATTTCGTCTGCCAGTACCACCTGGGCAAAGATCGGGCCCGGGTGAAACACCAGGCTGCCGGCCTCACGGTCGTACATGGAGTAACCCAGAACATCCGCGGGTAGCAGGTCGTTGGTGAACTGGATGCGTTGATAGCTCAGCCCCATGATCTTTGCCAGAGCGTGGGAGAGTGTGGTCTTGCCCATGCCCGGGATGTCTTCGATCAGCAGGTGGCCGCGGGCCAGCAGGCCACACAGGGCCAGGCGGATCTGGTTGTCTTTGCCCAGCAAGATCTTGTTGAGCTCGGCAACCACGCTGTCCATTTTCTGTTTCATGCAGGCCTCAGTCCCGTACCCGTTTGAGAATGTCGTCGTAGGCATCAATGCGCCGATCCCGAAGATACGGCCAGATACGCCTGACGGATTCAGTCCGGTCGCGGTCCAGCGTGGCGGTCAGAATACATTCGCTTTCATCGTCGGCCCGGGCCAGGAATTCGCCCTGGGGCCCGCAGATAAAACTGTTGCCCCAGAAGCGGATGCCATCGCCCTGGCCGGACGGATCGGGTTCAGTGCCCACCCGGTTGGGGGCAATCACCGGCAGGTTGTTAGCCACCGCGTGGCCCCGCTGAACGGTCACCCAGGCTTCCAGCTGGCGGGCCTGTTCGTCGGCTTCGTCGGTAATATCCCAGCCGATGGCCGTGGGATAGATCAGGATTTCCGCGCCGGCCAGCGCCATCAGGCGGGCGGCTTCCGGGTACCACTGGTCCCAGCACACCAATACCCCGAGCTTGCCGACGGAGGTATTGATCGGGGTAAAGCCGCTGTCGCCATTGTTGAAGCGGGCGTCGCCCGGGGTGAAATAGAACTTTTCGTAGAAGCCCGGGTCGTCCGGGATGTGCATTTTCCGGTAGATCCCGGCCAGGCTGCCGTCGGTATCAAACACCACCGAGGTGTTGTGATACACCCCGTTCATCCGCCGTTCGAAGATAGAGCCTACCAGCACAATGCCCAGCTCCCTGGCCAGCTCCGACAGGCGGTTGCTGGTGGGGCCGGGAATGGGTTCGGCGAGTTCGAAAACGGCGGTGTCTTCGGTCTGGCAAAAATACAGGGTGGCGTGCAGCTCCTGCAGTACCACCAGTTGCGCCCCCCCGGTGGCGGCTTCCCGCACCAGTTTTTCGGAGGTTGCCAGGCTGGCGGCTTTGTCGTTACTGCACTTTTGCTGGATAGCAGCGATTTTCAGCTGGCTCATAGGGAAACGACTCCGGCAGGAATCTGCATGGTGACACAGTGCAGGCTGCCATGCTGGTGGATCAGTGGGCGGCAGTTAACGGGAATAATTTCCCGCTCCGGGAAGATCTCACCCATGATGCGAATGGCTTCCGGATCTTGCGGCACATCGTAGACCGGCAAAAGAACTGCATTGTTGATAATCAGGAAGTTGGCATAGGTGGCCGGCAGGCGCTCGCCCTCTTCGTCATAGATGGCATCGGGCCAGGGCAGGGCGGTCAGCTTGTAGGGGCTGCCATCCTGCTGGCGGAACTCCTGCAGTTCCTCTTCCATGGCGGCCAGGGCGCTGTAGTGTTCGTCTGCCACATCCGGACAGGTGACATAACAGATGTGGTCCGGGGCGCAGAAGCGGGCGAGGGTGTCGATGTGGCTGTCGGTGTCGTCGCCGGCCAGGTAGCCGTGGTTGAGCCACAATATGCGGTCTGCGCCCAGCAACTCGGAGAGCCGATGTTCGATGTCTGAGCGATCAAGGTCCGGGTTGCGGGTGGGGGTCAGCAGGCATTCGCTGGTGGCCAGGATGGTGCCCTGGCCGTCAGATTCAATGGAGCCGCCTTCCAGGACAAAATCCACTGCTTGCATCGGTGTCTTGCCGAATACGCCTGCATTGGCCAGGTGTCGGTTGAGGGCGTTGTCTTTCTCCCAGGGGAATTTGCCGCCCCAGGCGTTGAAGCTGAAATCCAGAAGCGTGGCGCTGTCAGCATCGGTAACGGTAATGGGGCCGTGGTCCCGTGCCCAGGTGTCATTGGCCGGGGCCGGTACGGCCACAACGCGGCCGGGGAGATGGTTGTCTTCAGCGTACTGGTTCAGTTCCTGCCCCAGCTTTTGCAGCCCGGCCACAAACTCGCAACTGATTACCAAATGTTCAAAGCGCAGTACCGCTTTGGCGATGTCGAGGAAGACCTGTTCTGCATCTGCCATCATCCGGGCCCAGTCGGTTCCGGGGTGAGGCCAGGTCAACATTACTGCGCTCTGGGGAGCCCATTCCGCAGGCAACACTCGTCTGGAAGTCACTGTTATCTGCCACCTTGGTTCGCAAAAAGCAGTCATTCTATCTGACCGCTAAGGCAACGTCAGGACATGGGCAATGAAAAACCGGTGTATTGCCCCCGACCGGTTATTTGCGGCGCTTCATGACCGCATGGATAACCCGGTCGTGTTCCAGGTACACCACGAAGTCCTGGTAGTGCCACTGGGTAATCGGTGGCTGGCCAACCGGGCCCCGAATCTCCATAGGGGCACCCCAGCGGCTTTGCACGGAACCCCCGGTCATGCCGTTGGCCGGCAGTTTGACAAGGCTGCGGTCGGCCTGGCTGCCAACCGGGACGGTCAGTTGTTCTGCGTGGGCCTGGGGCAGGGCTGCAACCGCCACTGCTGCGGCCATGGTAAAGGCAGCGATCAGGTTCCGTTTGTTGTTCATAGATGGCTCTCCACTGATGCCGGAATGCTGTGGTGTGTCCACGGAATGTGTATAAAACGTAATATCCCGAAAATATTAGCAAAAGTCAGTATATTTTCGAGAGTTTATCCGGTTTGCCCCCGTGTTTTCAGTCATTGGATCACATCGGGCGTAATTTTGCGGGCAGCCTGCCGGCCATGGTGCGGCGGGTGGTGCGGTTGCAACGCATTTTGATCCAAGGCGATAATGCGCGCCGGCATCTACCCCTCTGAAAGTGGCGACAGGCACCTCCTAATGTTCAGACCCTTATCGTTTTATATAGGCCTGCGATACACGGCCGCCAAACGGCGCAATCACTTTATTTCCTTTATTTCCCTGACCTCCATGATCGGCCTTATGCTGGGTGTGGCGGTGCTGATTATTGTGTTGTCGGTGATGAACGGCTTCGACCGGGAGCTCAAGCAGAGAATTCTGGGCATGGTGCCCCACGCGACCATTCAGGGCGCCAATGGCCCGCTGGAAGACTGGCAGCAGATTGACCAGCTGGTGCAGGAACACCCCAGGGTGCTGGCGGCTGCGCCGTTTATCCAGGGGCAGGGCATGGTGACCGGTGGTGGCAATGTACGCGGGGTGATGCTCAGCGGTGTTCTGCCGGAACAAGAAGCCTCGGTTTCGATTATCGAGAACCACTTTATTGAAGGTGGGCTGGACGATCTCAAGTCCGGTGAATTCGGCATCATTATCGGCCGGTTGATGGCAAACAGCCTGCGGTTGGCGATTGGCGACAAGCTGACGGTGGTGTTGCCGGAAGCGTCGGTGACTCCGGCCGGTGTGTTGCCCAGGCTCAAACGCTTCACCGTGAAGGGTATTTTCAGTGTCGGCGCAGAACTCGATGGCAACTACGCCCTGATCCACATGGACGATGCTGCGCGACTGATGCGCACCGGTGGCAAGGCGGAAGGTGTGCGCTTGCTGGTGGATGATCTGTTTGCCGCGCCCCGTGTGGTTAACCAGGTGGCCCAGGAGCTGGGTGGCCGCTATTACGTATCCGACTGGACCCGCACCCACGGCAACCTGTTCCAGGCTATCCGCATGGAAAAAACCATGATCGGCTTGTTGCTGATGTTCATTGTGGCGGTGGCTGCCTTCAATATTGTGTCCACCCTGGTGATGGTGGTAACGGATAAAACGGCCGACATCGCCATTCTGCGCACCATGGGGGCCACTCCGGGCCGGATCATGCGCATTTTCATTATCCAGGGGGCGGTAATCGGCGTGTTCGGTACGCTGGTCGGCACCACCCTGGGCGTGCTGGGCGCACTCAACATCAGCGGCATTATTGCCTGGCTGGAAAGCGCCATGGGGCACCAGTTCCTGAGTGCGGATGTGTACTTCATCAGCTATCTGCCATCGCAGTTGCAGTGGCAGGATGTGTTTATTATCAGCGGTGCCGGCCTTGCCATGAGCCTGCTGGCAACGATTTACCCGGCCTGGCGTGCATCGCGGGTCGAACCGGCGGAGGCTTTGCGCTATGAGTGATGTCACAGCGAACGAGGCAGGCAAGCCTCTGGTGATCGACTGCCGGCAGGTAACCCGAACCTACAGTGAGGGCCCGGAGAAGCTCACGATTTTCTCCGATATCTCGCTGGAGGTGACGCCCGGAGAAACTGTTGCCATTGTCGGCAGCAGCGGCGCTGGCAAGACCACCTTGCTGAACCTGCTGGGTGGGCTGGACAAGCCTTCGTCCGGCCAGATCGAGATTTGTGGCCAGAACATTCACAAACTCTCGGAAGCCGGCCGGGCCCGCTTCCGTAATCGCCATCTGGGGTTTGTGTATCAGTTTCATCACCTGTTACCGGAATTCTCCGCACTGGAGAATGTGATGCTGCCCTGTGTGTTGGGTGGCTTGTCGCCGGCCCAGGCCCTTCCGAAAGCCGAAGCGCTTCTGGGGCGTGTGGGCCTGGCGGAGCGGCTTCGTCATAAGCCGGGTGAACTGTCAGGCGGAGAGCGCCAGCGCGTGGCCATTGCCCGTGCCCTGGTGAACGAGCCGGATTGCGTGTTGATGGACGAGCCTACCGGTAACCTGGACCAGCACACCGGTGAGGGGGTTCGGGCTTTGATCGAGGAACTGCGTGATCAGTCCGGCATCGCGTTCATCATGGTGACACACGATATGACCATGGCCCGGAGCCTGGGGCGGGTGTTGCGCCTGGAACAGGGCCGGCTGGTTCAGGAAGTCTGATTACCGGGCGCGCGGCCAGCGCGCCTGGCTATGCGTCTGTGGCGCCAGTCGGTGCGGATTTTTCGCCGCCACAGGTACTGGATGCCGAGATAGGCGAGGCAGGCACAGAGGGTGGCGATGATCAGTGACCCCAGGTACAGCGGAATGCCGATGTCCACCAGGCGGTGGCTGATCCAGTGCCAGGTAAGTTCGAATTCAAAGTCGAGCACCGGGCGATCCAGCAGCCAGGCCCCGAGTTTGTAGTTGAAATAGAACATGGGCGGCATGGTCAGCGGGTTGCTGATCCACACCAGTGCCACCGACAAGGGCAGGTTGGCGTTGATCCAGATGGCACAGAAGGCCGCGGCCAGCATCTGAAAGGGCATAGGAATAAAACAGAACCAGACGCCGACCAGGAACGCCCGTGCTACGCAATGCCGGTTGATGTGCCACAGGTTGGGTTCATGGAGGATATCGCCCAGAAAGTGCAGCGAACGCATGGCGCGCACTCTCTCGGGGCTGGGCAAATACCGTTTCATGAACTTCTTCGGCATTGGAAGTTCGGCCTGTTGCGTTGCAGTGAAACACCACTGACAAACGGAAATTGTCAGCTTTTACCAGAGGAGGACAGGGAGTGTCCGGGCAAGTTCATAACGGCTGTGAGCGCATAAAACCGGCGCTGGCCGCATCCTGCATGGTCGCCTTCTCTAGCGGCGTTATCTTACTGTATTGGCTGATAGTCTTACCACCTTATACATGGTTGTTTGTGCTTACCTTCATGGTTGGTGCCGCCGCGTTTTGGGGTCGGGGCAGCCGGTTTTCCAGTCTCTGTTTATTGCTCTGTTTCGGGTTTCTGGGCCTGCTCTGGGCCACCTGGTATGCCGATGGGCGCCTGGCGGAGCGGTTGCCCCAGGGGCTTGAGGGCGAGCAGGTGGAAGTTTCCGGTCATCTGTGCAGCCTTCCTCAACCGGGCAGCTTTGGCAGTCTCCGTTTCAATTTCTGTGTCGAGCGCTGGTACGAACCTGCGGCAGTGCCCGAAGGCACCCGCTTGCCGGAAACCCTGCGGCTGGCCTGGTACGGGCGTGACGGTAAAGACCTGCCTGACCACCGGCTGCGCCTGGAAGTCGTCCTCAAACGCCCCCACGGCAACCTGAACCAGGCCGGCTTTCGCTACGAGGACTGGTTGTTCCGGAACGGCTTCCGGGCCACTGGAAGCGTCAGGAGCGTTGCCCCGGAGCCCGGGCTTGCCTGTGGCTGGCACTGCCAATACCGGGCCTGGCACCAGTCGGTGGCGGCTGTGGTGGAAGGCTGGTTTGGTGAGGCGCAACAGTTTCCCCTGATTGCATCGCTGCTGATCGGTAACCGAGGGCATCTGGAAAACGCCCATTGGGAGACCCTGAAAGCCACCGGCACCATTCACCTGGTGGCTATTTCCGGCCTGCATCTGGGCTTGGTGGCGGTAGCCGTGGGGTTGCTCGGGCGCCGGCTGTTGTTGCTGGTGCCATCGGGGTGGGTGTCCGTTTATCAAGGCCGGGTGGCGGTGTTTGCGTTGGTGATGCTGTGCAGCCTGGCCTATGCCCTGCTGGCGGGGTTTACGGTACCTACCCGCCGGGCCCTGATCATGGTGGTTGTGGGTGGCTGGTATCTGTTGATGGCGCGGGAAGCCAGTGCCTGGCAACCCTTTGTGACGGCTCTGTTCCTGGTGTTGCTGCTGGATCCATTTGCGCCGCTGGATCAGGGCTTCTGGCTTTCCTTTGGTGCAGTGGCGGTGTTGTTGCTGGTGTTTGCCGGCAGGGTAGCAACTCCGGGCTGGCTGAAAGGCCTGGTGCTCGCGCAGTTTGCGGTGTTCGCCGGTTTGTGGCCGGTTCTGTCGCACTTCGGCCTGGGCCAGCCGGTGGCTGGATTGCTGGCCAACCTGTTGGCCATTCCCTGGGTGTCCCTGGTGGTGATGCCGGTGTTGTTTGTGGGTGCATTGCTGTCGATGCTGTCCGGCGGCGGGTTGTCGGGCTTCGCGATGGTGCTGATGGACGGAGCACTGGCGTTGCTCTGGGGCTGGCTTGAGTGGGTCCGGGTGCTGGACTGGCCTGTGCCCGGAGGAGGCAAGGTTGCGCAATCCGGCTTGCTGGTACTGGTGGTGGTTGTCATGATCCGGCTGCCGGTGCCCGGGTTCCGGCCCGCGGCATTCGCTGCCATCGCCTTATGGAGTCTTGCGGCGCTGTACCATCGCGAGCCGGAGAACTCGTCAGTGGCGGTTCCGGAAATTCGCATCCTGGATGTGGGGCAGGGGCTGTCAGTTCTGATCCGGGTGGATGACAAGGTTCTGCTCTATGACACCGGCCCGGAGGTGAAAGGCGTGTTTTCTGCGGCCGATTCGGTGTTGATACCGGAGCTGAGCGCCCGGGGTATCCGGCGGATAGACCACCTTGTGCTGAGCCATGCCGATAACGACCATGCCGGCGGCTTGCCTGTGTTGCTCGATACCTTCGATGTGGTGAGGATATCCAGCGGTGAAGCCGGGGAGTTATCCGGGAATTTGGACGGCCTGCGCCTTGTGCATGACTGCCCGGCAGTCGCTGAGCACTGGGGAGACCTGGAGCTGGCATTCTGGCAAGCGCCGGATGCAAGGGCGGGTAATGATGCATCCTGCGTGCTCCGGGTAAGCCATGGGTTGTCCGATACCGAGATCTGGCTGACCGGTGATATCAGCGACGGGGTAGAAGCCCGGATGCTGGCGGACCCGGAGCTGGACTGGTTCCACCGGCAGCCGGCCCACCGCCTGGTGCTGGCACCCCACCATGGCAGCAAAACCTCGTCGTCAGAAAGCTGGGTTGAGACTCTGCGGCCCGACCAGGTCATCTACACCGCCGGATATCGCCATCGTTTCGGACACCCCCATCCGGAGGTGACGGCCCGCTATCGCCAGGCTGGAGCCCGGGCGTTGAATACAGCCTGTTCCGGTCAGATTGCCATTACCTTGCCGGCGACAGGCCCGGAAATCGAAGAAATCCGCCATTCCGCACCCTTCTGGGTAGCCGCTCCGGGCCTGGCCCGTGACCAATGTAATATACCGTGACATTCCGGGTGTGGCCTGCACCGGCAGCTATGCTAAAGTAGCGCGGCTTGTAATTAATCAGGGAGATCAAGCGTGTTCGAGCTGTTGAAAGCCGGTGGCATCCTGATGGTGCCTATTGTTGCCTGTTCCATTCTGGCCCTTGCCATCGTTCTGGAGCGATTCTGGTCTTTGCGTGCTTCCCGCGTAGCGCCGCCGCAATCGATCAATGAGCTCTGGCGCTGGATCAAGAAAAAAGAGCTTAACGGTCGCAAGCTCAAAGCCCTGCAGGGCTCCTCTCCGCTGGGCCGGGTTCTGGCCGGTGGTCTGATCAATGCCAAGCATGGCCGTGAGGTCATGAAAGAAAGCATCGAACACGAAGCCAGCCAGGTTATCCACGAGCTGGAACGGTTCCTGAACCCGCTGGGAACCATTGCTACCATTACCCCGCTGCTGGGCCTGTTGGGGACGGTTATCGGCATGATCAAAGTGTTCGCCGAGATCCAGCTGGCCGGTGTCGGTAACGCAGGCAACCTCGCAGGCGGTATTTCCGAAGCCCTGATTACCACGGCTGCAGGCCTGAGCGTTGCCATTCCTGCGCTGATCTGCCATCGCTATTTTATCCGCCGCGTTGACGAGCTGGTGGTTAACATGGAACAGGAAGCCATAAAACTGGTGGAAGTGGTTCATGGTGACCGTGAAATCGACGTGGAAGGAGCCTGAACACAGTGAAGTTCAAGCGCCAACGAAGCCAGGAAGTCGGGGTAGACCTGACGCCACTGATCGACGTGGTGTTCCTGCTGCTGATTTTCTTTATGGTATCCACCACATTCACCCGGGAGAGCCACCTGGAAGTGGAATTGCCGCAAGCCAGTGGTGATCCGGCAACGCCGTCTGAAGTGCACCAGATTGACGTGGTGATCAATGCCGAAGGCCAGTACATCCTGAATGACAGGACACTGGTGAACAACCGGCGCGAGACCCTGGAGCGGGGTGTCAGGGAACTGGCTGAGGGAGATAGCAACCTGCCGTTTATCATCACGGCAGATGCCCGTACTCCCCACGAATTTGTTGTGCGCGCCATGGATGTGGCCGGTCGCCTGGGGTTTGCGAAACTGAGCATAACCACAGAGCGGGAGGCTGACAGCCAGTGATCGATGTAAGGCCGGAACCGCTCAAAGCTCCGCCGGTTGGAAGCTGGACAACCTACAAGCGCCTGCTCACCTACGTAAAACCTTTCTGGCTGGCCTTTTCGCTGGCGGTGCTGGGCAACATTATCTACGCGGCGGCGTCTACCGGTATGGCGGCAGCCATGGAGTATGTGATCACCGCCATCGAAAACCCCACCGACCAGAACCGGATGCTCCTGACCGGCCTGATCGTTGGTGTGTTTGCCCTGCGCGGCCTGGGTACCTTCTTCAGTCAGTATTTCATCAGCTATGTGGGCCGTAATGTCATCAACGCCCTGCGTAACGATGTCTTTGACCGGCTGATGACCCTGCCATCCCGTTACTTCGACGACAACGCCGCCGGCCGGCTGGTGTCCAAGCTGACGTTCAACGTGGAGCAGGTGGCGGAAGCGGCTACCAATGCCATCACCATTACCCTGCGCGAAGGCCTGACCATTGTCGGCTTGCTGGGCTTCATGCTGTACACCAACTGGAAACTGACCCTGGTGTTCCTCACCGTAGGGCCGGTGATCGGTTTCGTGGTCAGCTATGCCAGTAAACGCTTCCGCCGGATCAGCAAGCGCATTCAGGGCTCCATGGGTGATATTACCCACGTGGCCTCGGAGTCCATCACCGGTTACCGGGTGGTGCGTACCTTTGGTGGCGAAGACTACGAGCGGGAGCGTTTCCGCGATGTCAGCGAGCGCAACCTGAAGCAGAGCCTGAAAATGGCTTCTACCCAGGCCATCAGTGTGCCGGTGATCCAGGTGCTGGTGGCGGTTGCCATTGCGGCCCTGGTCTGGACCATGCTGGCCCCGGAAATTCGTGGTGAAATGACCACCGGACAACTGGTTGCTTTTATCACTGCAGCAACCACCATGGCGAAGCCGATCCGCCAGGTAACCTCGGTGCACGCCAAGATCCAGAAGGGTGTGGCCGCCGCCTACGACGTGTTCGAAACCATGGACGAACAGCCGGAAGAAGACCGTGGCGGATTCGCGCCGGAGCGGGTGGAAGGCCGTATCGAGTTTGACCAGGTATCTTTCCGCTACCGCGACCAGCTGGATAACGTACTGGAAGGCATTTCCCTGAGCATTCCGGCGGGCCAGAGCGTTGCCCTAGTCGGGCGCTCCGGCAGTGGCAAGTCCACACTGGTGAGTTTGTTGCCCCGGTTCTACGAGTTCACCGGCGGTGATATCCGCATCGACGACCATTCCCTGAAAGAATTCTCCCTGCAGGCGCTGCGTTCGCAGATTGCCCTGGTAAACCAGAACGTGGTGCTGTTCAACGACACCATCGCCGCCAACATTGCCTATGGTGCGTTGCGGGATTGCAGCCGTGAGGAAATCCGGGAAGCAGCGGCCAAGGCCCATGCCCTGGAGTTCATCGACCGCATGCCGGAAGGGCTGGATACCATGATCGGCGATAACGGTGTGATGTTGTCCGGCGGTCAGCGACAGCGGCTGGCTATTGCCCGGGCGCTGCTGAAGAACGCGCCGATCCTGATTCTGGATGAGGCCACTTCGGCGCTGGATACCGAGTCTGAGCGGCATATCCAGGAAGCGCTGGAAACGGTCATGGAAGGGCGGACAACGATGGTGATTGCGCACCGTCTTTCCACTATCGAGAAAGCCGACCGGATCCTGGTGATGGACAAGGGCCGCATCGTTGAATCCGGTAACCACGACGAGCTGCTGGCGGCCGATGGCGCCTATGCCCAGCTGCACCAGATTCAGTTCAGCGAGCAGGCATGAGTACCAGCCTGGTCGATCGGCTTTGGTACGGGCGGGGCAGGCCACTGGCCCTGCTGACGCCACTGGCCTGGCTGTATCGGGCGGTGTCGGAATCCCGGCGCCGGAAGGCCTGGCAGGCCCGTAACGAATCCCTCCCGGTACCCGTGGTGGTGGTGGGTAACATCACCGCCGGCGGTACCGGCAAGTCGCCCCTGACCGCCCGGCTGGTGCAGCGCATGAAGCAGGAAGGCTGGAAACCGGTCATTCTGAGCCGGGGCTACGGCGGCAAAAGCAATCACTACCCCCTGTTAGTCAGTGAAGGCACTTCGCCGGGTGTGAGCGGTGATGAGCCCCTGATGCTGGCCCAGGCAACCGGTTGCCCGGTGGTGGTGGATCCGGAACGGTGCCGGGGCGCTGCCTGGGCACTGGAGAACGGTCTGGGCGACGTGCTGATCTGCGATGACGGACTGCAGCACTACCGGCTGCCAAGAGATATCGAGCTGGCGGTGTTTGATGCCCGGCGGGGCATCGGCAACGGTGCGATTATTCCGGTAGGCCCATTGCGGGAGCCGGTCGAGCGCCTGGGCAGTGTCGATTTTGTCATCCTTAACGGCGCCGGATTCCCCGAAGCAGGTGAGACCCTGGACAGCTTTGCCGGCGTTGACCATCCGGATATCCATGCCATGGAGCTGGTGTCCTCCGCCCTGGTGAACCTGAATTCCGGTGAGACCGTGCCCCCGGAAAAGCTGAAAGGCAAACCGGTACGGGCGGTAGCAGGTATCGGCAACCCCGGGCGATTCTTCGACACGCTTCGTGGCCTGGGTGCCCACGTGAATGAAGTGCCATTTCCTGACCATCACCATTTCCGCCCGGAAGACCTGGCCTCCGGCGCCCTGGAGTGGCTGGTGATGACCGCCAAGGATGCGGTGAAGTGTCACGGTTTTGCCCCGGACAATGCCTGGGTGTTGACGGTAGAGGCCCGGGTATCGGAACCTTTTGAACAACGTTTTATCGAGCGGCTCAGGGAGTGTTCCGGGCAGCTTAAACCACATGATACCGAGAGATCTGACCATGGATAAAAAACTGCTGGGCCTGCTGGCCTGCCCGGTCTGCAAGGGTGAACTCAAGCTTAACGAAGCCCGCACCGAACTGATCTGTTACCAGGATGCCATGGCATTCCCGATCCGTGAGGGTATTCCGGTGATGCTGGCGGTTGAGGCACGGACCCTGCGCACCGACGAACGTCTCGACAAGCACTGATCTGTACGGGGTAGTCCATGTCTTTCACCGTTGTTATCCCGGCCCGTTACGCTTCCAGTCGACTGCCCGGCAAGCCCCTGGCAATGATAGCCGGCAAGCCGATGATCCAGCATGTGTGCGAACGGGCGGCAGAAAGCCGTGCCAGCCGCGTGGTGGTTGCCACCGATGATGCCCGCATTGAAGAAGCCTGCCGGGGGTTCGGGGCCGAGGTGGTGATGACCTCACCGAACCATGCCAGTGGCACCGACCGGCTGGAAGAAGTGGCCCGCAAGCTTGAGCTCGATGCCGACCACCGGGTGGTGAATGTACAGGGCGACGAGCCGCTGATTCCACCGGCCCTGATCAACCAGGTGGCCGAGAACCTGGAGCTGTACCCGGAAGCCGAGATCGCTACGTTGTGCGAGCGGCTCCACGATGCCCGCCAGGTGTTTAATCCGAATGTGGTGAAAGTGGTGTTCGACGCCCGTGGTATGGCCCACTATTTCAGCCGTGCGCCCATTCCCTGGGCCCGGGATTTCTGGCCGGCCAATGCGCCAGCGGTGGATGTAGACCTGCCCGACGGTGTGGGTTATTTCCGCCATATCGGCATCTATGGTTACCGCGCCAGCGTGTTGCGGCAGTTCGTCACCTGGCCGCCTGCGCCTACCGAGCAGGTAGAGGCGCTGGAACAACTGAGGGCGCTTTACAACGGTGCCCGTATCCATGTGGACATTGCCGAACGGCCACCGGCGGCCGGCGTGGACACCGAAGAAGACTTGGCCCGGATTCGGGCATTGCTTGAAGCGGGAGGGCGCTATGTCTGATGCTGCATCCGGAAAAGTCAGCGTTCTGTTTGTCTGCCTGGGTAACATTTGCCGCTCGCCGAGCGCGGAGGGCGTATTCCGGCAGCTGGCCGCAGAACAGGGCTTGCTGGAAAGCCTGCATATTGATTCCTGCGGCACCGGTAACTGGCACATCGGCAAGGCCCCGGATGCCCGCGCCACCGCCGCAGCGGAGCGTCGCGGCGTCGATATTGCGGAGCTTCGGGCGCGGCAGATCCAGGCCGAAGATCTTGACCGGTTTGACTATGTGCTGGTGATGGACCGTTCCAACCTGGCCGATGTACGGGATATCTGGAACCAGAACGGTGGCACAGAGCCCCGGCTGTTCCTGGAGTTCGGTCGATCCGGCCATGCCGAGGTGCCAGACCCCTACTACGGCGGTGAGGACGGCTTCGAGCAGGTGCTGGACCTGATCCATGAGGCCAGCGAAGGGCTGCTGGAATCCATCCGGGAGCGGCTGGCTTGAGCCGACTGCCCGAGATCCGTGAGCAGGTCAGCCTGCAAGGCCTGAACACCCTGGCAGTGCCGGCTAAGGCCCGTTATTTTGCGGACATTACCACCGCCGACGAGCTTGAAGCGGCCCTTGACTGGGCCCGCAAGAATGGCCAGCAAACGCTGGTGCTCGGTGGTGGCAGTAACCTGGTCTTCGCCGGGGACTTTGACGGTCTGGTGCTGCACATGGCGCTCCGGGGTCGTACCTGGGAGCAGGTGCGGGAAGCTGACGCGGTACTGGTATTGGCGGCCGGGGAAAACTGGCATGATGCGGTGCTGTATGCGGCCCGCTCCGGTTACCGGGGTATCGAAAACCTGGCACTGATTCCGGGAACCGCCGGGGCCGCGCCTGTCCAGAACATTGGCGCCTACGGTGTGGAGCTGTGCGACACCCTGAAAACGGTCACGGCCCTGGATCGCACGACCATGGAAGTGGTCGAGTTACCGGCAGCCGACTGCGAGTTCGCCTACCGGGACAGCCTGTTCAAGCATCAGCCCGGTCGTTACATAATTCTTGAAATCCGCCTGGCCCTGTCCCGAACCGAGCCGATAAAGCTCGGTTACCGTGACTTGCAGGAGTACCTGGGAAGCGAGGACACCGATCAACTGACGCCCCTGGCTGTGGCAGAAGCGGTGATGGCAGTTCGCCGCCGAAAACTGCCGGATCCGGCTGTGCTGCCCAATGCCGGAAGCTTCTTCAAGAATCCGGTGGTCAGCCAGGCGCAATTTGAAGACATTGTTAGCCGTTTTCCGGACGTGGTGTCCTACCCGGTCGCTGAAGGCGTCAAACTGGCGGCAGCCTGGCTGATCGACCAGGCCGGCTGGAAGGGTTGCCGAAACGCAACGGTCGGTGTGCATAACCGCCAGGCCCTGGTATTGATCAATCATTCCGGGGGCAGCGGGCAGGACATCCTGGCACTGGCGCAGGAGGTGCGGGAATCGGTGCGGAACAAGTTCGGGGTGGAGCTGGAGCAAGAACCGGGTATCGTCGGTAACTGAGACTTTGTTGCAGTGTTACCTGCCTTCAGCGAGCGGCCAAGCCGGCCACCCGCCAAAGACCGGACGGGCGGGTTAGAGCCCGCCTTTAGGTGAGGCCTTCACCAGGAAGGGCAGGGCTTCTTCCAGGGCAATATCCTGTTTATCTTCATCGCGACGGCCCTTGTATTCCAGGGTGCCGGCAGCCAGGCCCCGCTCGGAAACCACAAACCGGTGCGGAATGCCCATCAGTTCCATGTCCGCAAACTTCACGCCCGGGCGCTCGTTCCGGTCATCCAGCAACACATCGTAGCCAGCCTGGCGAAGTTGTTCGTAAAGCTTGTCACCGGCTTCGGCCACTACGGCGTTCTTGTGGGCGTTCAGGGTAACGATAGCCACTTCGAACGGAGCAATGGCGTCGGGCCAGATGATGCCCTTGTCATCGTGGTTCTGCTCAATGGACGCCGCCACGATGCGGGATACGCCGATGCCGTAGCAGCCCATCTCCATGATCACGGCCTTGCCGTTCTCGTCCAGTACAGTGGCATTCATGGCCTGGCTGTACTTGTTGCCCAGCTTGAAGATGTGGCCCACTTCGATACCGCGGCGGATCTCCAATGTGCCCTTGCCGTCCGGGCTCTGGTCACCTTCCACTACGTTGCGCAGGTCTTCCACCCGGCCCAGGGCTACATCACGCTCCCAGTTCACGCCGGTCAGGTGATAGTCATCCTTGTTGGCACCACATACGAAGTCCGCCAGGTGGGCGGCGCTGCGATCGACAATGACCGGCACCGGCAGGTTAACCGGGCCGATGGAACCGGGATTGCAGCCAATGGCTTTCACGATTTCTTCATCGGTGGCCATGGTCAGCGGCTCGGCAATGCCGGCCAGGTTTTCAGCCTTGATCTCGTTCAGGGTGTGGTCGCCGCGCAGGATCAGTGCCACCAGGCCGGATTCGCCGTTCTCGTCGGCTTCGCCTTTTACCAGCAGGGTTTTCACGCTGCGCTCTGCCGGCAGGCCCAGGAACGTAGACACCGCTTCAATGGTTTTCTGGCCCGGGGTGTGTACTTCCTGCATGGCTTCGCCCGGTGCTGCGCGTTCGCCCGCCGGTGCCACGGCCTCGGCTTTCTCGATGTTCGCGGCGTAGTCGCTATCGGTGCTGAACACGATGGCATCTTCACCGGAGGAGGCCAGCACGTGGAACTCGTGGGAAGCGCTGCCGCCAATAGAACCGGAATCCGCCTGCACCGGGCGATAATCCAGGCCCAGCCGATCAAAGATGTTGCAGTAGGTCTGGTGCATCAGCTGATAGGTATCATCCAGGGACGCCGCGTTCACGTGGAACGAGTAGGCGTCTTTCATGATGAATTCCCGGGCGCGCATCACACCGAAACGCGGGCGGCGCTCGTCGCGGAACTTGGTCTGGATCTGGTAGAAGTTGGCCGGCAGTTCCTTGTAGCTCTTGAGCTCGTTACGGATAAGGTCGGTGATGACCTCTTCATGGGTCGGGCCGAAGCAGAAATCCCGGCCATGGCGGTCGTTCATGCGCAGCAGCTCGCCGCCGTACTGCTCCCAGCGGCCGGATTCCTGCCACAGTTCCGCAGGCTGAACGGCGGGCATCAGCACTTCCTGGGCACCGCTCTTGTCCATTTCTTCACGAACAATCCGCTCTACCTTGCGCAGGGTACGCAGCCCCATGGGCAGCCAGGTGTAAAGGCCGGCGGCCAGTTTGCGGATCATGCCGGCGCGCAGCATCAGCTGGTGGCTGATGATCTCGGCATCGGCGGGGGTCTCTTTCTGGGTGGCAATCAGGTAGCGGCTTGCTCGCATGGTGTCTTCCGTTTTTTGAAATCCGGGGTTAAGACTAATTGGCAGGTCTGTTGGCCTGACTCTGCCTTTCTTTGTCGTAAAGTGGGCGTTATTGTACGGAGCCTGCTGCACAAGGTACAGATAATGACTGACGAATCTATCGACGTAACACCACGCCGAAAGCCTGTACAGGCCCGGAGCAGGGAGCGTGTAGACGCCATCTTGCGGCACGCCGCTGCGATCTTTCACGAGAACGGGGTAGACGGCACCAGCATGTCGGCCATTGCCCGGCAGTCGGACATGTCGCTCGCCTCCCTTTACCGGTATTTCCCGAACAAGGCGGCCATCGTCCACGCCATTGCCGAAGGCCATGTGGAGAAAATGGAACGTGCACTCCGGGAGAAGCTGCCGCAACTTGGCCTGGATGAGGCCATCGAGGTGCTGATCGAGCAGTTCTACACCTTCTACCGCACCGAGCCTGCCTATTCGGCCATCTGGAGTGGCGTTGAAGCCATGCCCGAGTTGCGGGACCTGGACCTGCGAGAGCTCTACAACAACGCCAGTGACCTGGATGCCCGCCTGCAACAGGAATACCCTGACCTGCCGGATGACCGCCGCTGGAATGCCAGCCTGTTACTACCGCGGGCGGCCGGGTCCATTCTGCGCCTGGCAGCGACACTGCCGGACCAGCAGGGCCGGCAACTGGTCGGTGAATTGAAAGTGATGACCCAGGCTTATGTGGCCGAGCTGATCCGTCAGGAGAGGTAACCCAGGGGCAGGGCGGTGCTGTCGATTACCCGCCGCAGAACAAAGCTGGAATGTACGCCACTGACCCCCGGGATACGGGTAATCCGGTTCAGCAGGAACTGGTGATAGTGGTCCATGTCCGGCACCACAATCTTCAGCATGTAATCGGCGCTCTGGCCGGTAATCAGGTAGCACTCCTGAACTTCCGGGTAGTCGGCAACCTGTTCCTCGAAGGCGGCAAACCGCTCCGGTGTGTGCCGGTCCATGCCGATCAGGATAATCGCCGTCAACGCCAGCCCCAGTTTTTTGTGATCCAGGATGGTTACGGTGCGAATGATGATGCCCGCTTCCTCCAGGGCCCTGACCCGGCGCAGGCAGGGCGACGGCGATAACCCTACCTTTTCGGCCAGCTGCTGATTGGTCAGCGAACCGTCTTTCTGCAATTGTTCGAGGATTTTCCGGTCTGTTTTGTCGATTTGTATCAGGGTCTTTTCTTTTGTGGGCATTTTATTCTTCATAACCTTTAATGATGGCAATTATATGGCGTAAAGTTAGTGAAAGCGCCCCGAAATAGCAACCAAATAGCGTCATAGCGGCGTTAGAATAGTGTCATTACACAGACCCGTGAAAGGAATTGTCAGATATGGCCTTTGATCATCGTAAATACGTTGCCTTCAAGCCGGTTGCCAAGAAAGACCGCCGCTGGCCCGACCAGGTTATCGAAAAAGCCCCCACCTGGTGTGCCGTTGACCTGCGGGATGGTAACCAGTCCCTGATCAAGCCCATGTCCGTTGCCCAGAAGCAGCGTTTGTTCGATTTGCTGGTCAAGCTTGGCTTCAAGGAAATCGAAATCGGTTTCCCGGCGGCCAGCCAGCCGGACTTCGATTTCTGCCGCAAGCTGATCGAGGAAAACCGCATTCCTGAGGATGTGAAAATCCAGGTGCTGACCCAGGCCCGCCCGGAACTGATCGAACGTACCTATGAAGCGCTGGCAGGTGCGAAGCAGGCGATTGTGCACGTGTACAACTCCACCTCTACGGTGCAGCGGGAGCAGGTGTTCGGCCTGGATCGCGACGGTATCCGCGAGATTGCCGTAAATGGCGCCACCTTGGTGAAAGAAATCGCGGCTCGCCACCCGGATACCGACTGGACCTTCCAGTACTCTCCGGAGAGCTTCACGGGTACCGAGCTGGACTTTGCCGCGGAAGTGATTAATGCCGTCACCGACGTCTGGCGTCCGGACCAGGGCCAGCCGGTCATTATCAACCTGCCGGCCACGGTGGAGATGTCCACGCCCAACGTGTTTGCCGACCAGGTAGAGTGGATTTGCGAGAACATTCGCTACCGCGAGCACATCAGCATCAGCCTGCACACCCATAATGACCGGGGTTGTGCGGTTGCCGCCGCTGAGCTGGGTGTTATGGCCGGCGCTGACCGGGTAGAAGGTACCCTGATGGGCAATGGTGAGCGCACCGGTAACATGGACCTGGTGACCATGGCCATGAACCTGTACTCCCAGGGCATCGACCCGACCCTGGATTTGTCCGGTATGGCGGAAATCACCGAGGTGGTGGAAGCCTGCACCGAGATTTCCACTCATCCGCGCCATCCGTATGCAGGTGAGCTGGTATTTACCGCCTTCTCCGGCAGTCACCAGGATGCGATTCGCAAGTGCCTGGCACGGCGCAAGGAAGGCGACGTCTGGAACGTAGCCTACCTGCCGATCGACCCGTTCGACGTGGGCCGCCGGTACGAAGAAGTGGTGCGTATCAACAGCCAGTCCGGTAAGGGTGGCGTTGCCTACGTGCTGGAGCGGGACTATGACATTACCCTGCCACGCTGGTTGCAGATCGAGTTCAGCAAGGTGGTGCAGCGTGAGGCCGAAACCAATGGTGGCGAGATCGATTCCCACACCATTCACCGGTTGTTCGAAGACCGCTATCTGAAGGTGTACGGTGACTGGTCATTGCGTTCGTATGACCTGCACCGGGACGAAGATGGCGTGCGCGCAGAAGTGGTTGTAGGTGGCGAGAAGGCACCGGTTACCCTCGAAGGGCGTGGTCTGGGTGCAGTAGAAGCGGTGTCGGACGGTCTGGCCAAGCGCTTCGGTGTAACCGTCGCCGTAGAGGCCTATGACGAGTTTGCGCTGGGTGAGGGCACCAACGCCAACGCACTGGCGTGTATCCGCCTGACGGCCAATGGCCAGCACTGCAGCGCTGCTGCCCTGGCGGAAGACACCACCTCGGCGACCCTGCAGGCCCTGTTCTCTGCTGTGGCCCAGGCCGTAGGTACGGAAATGCCGGCAGTCAAGGCGCCGGAACCGACTGAAACCGCCTGAAGACTCCGGCGATCAAGCCAGAACGCAAAACGGCCGGCAAATTTGCCGGCCGTTTTGTTTTCCGTCTGCCCGTGAGGGGCATCCGGCGGGGGCGCGCGCCCTTACAGAGGGGTTACGTTTTCCGCCTGCGGGCCTTTCGGGCCCTGGGTAACGGTAAACTGTACCTGCTGGCCTTCAGCCAGGGTACGGAAACCGTTTGAGTTGATTGCACTGTAGTGAACGAAAACGTCACTGCCGCCTTCCTGGGCGATGAAGCCAAAGCCCTTGGATTCGTTGAACCACTTCACGTGGCCGGTTTTGGTATCGGACATCGATCTTTCCTGTCTTACTGAAATTTGCCCTCACGGGACCTTCATTTTTGCACTTAGGCAGTTATGAGCTGAAACATCCGGAGCGTACTGAGGAAGGGGCAACGAAAAGCCGGGGCAGGACGTTGGAACGCATTCGCCAAATACCGCTGCAGAGGTTCACAGCAATTTTCAGTATAGACCGAGTTTGTGGGGCGTCAATTATTTTCTGAAGATTGATTTTCTTGTTTTTGGTGATAAAAAACAATGAGTTGTAATTAAAATGACATCAAGGCCTGTTCCGTCGGGAGCAGGCCTTGATGGGTTTTCTTACGGTAGGGTCCGGGGCGGATCAGCGTCCGAATTTCTCGCTGATTTCTTCCAGGATTGCCGGGTCGTCGATGGTGCTGGGTACGTTGTACTGTTCACCGTCGGCGATCTGCCGGATCACCCGCCGCAGGATTTTGCCTGACCGGGTTTTCGGTAGCCTTTCCACCACAATGGCGCGGCGGAAGCAGGCGATAGCGCCGATCTTCTCCCGCACCATTTCCACCAGTTCCTCTTCGAGCTCGTCCTGGTCGATGGTGGCGCCGTCCTTGATCAGTACCAGGCCGACCGGGATCTGGCCTTTCATATCGTCGTGGGCACCTACCACGCAGCATTCGGCGATGGCCGGGTGAGAGGCAACCACTTCTTCCATTTCGCCGGTGGACAGGCGGTGGCCCGCCACGTTGATCACGTCGTCGGTACGGCCCATCACGAACACGTAGCCGTCATCGTCAATAAAACCGCCATCGCCGGAGCTGTAGAAGCCTTCGATGGGCCGCAGGTAGCTGTTCAGGAAGCGCTCGTCGTCGCCCCATACGGTCATCAGGCAGCCCGGTGGCAGCGGTAATTTAACGGCAATCTGGCCTTGCTCGCCGGCGGGTACCTGGCGACCGTCCATATCCACCACCTGAACGTTGAAGCCGGGCGAGGGAACCGTGGCGGAGCCGGGTTTGGTGGCCATCATTTCAATGCCGACCGGGTTGCAGCAAATGGCCCAGCCGGTTTCGGTCTGCCACCAGTGGTCCAGCACCGGCAGGCCGGTGTGTTCTTTCAGCCACTCGTAGGTGGGCGGGTCCAGTCGCTCACCGGCCAGGAAGATGCGCTTGAGGGAAGACACATCGTACTTGGCCAGCTGGTCCGCCTCCGGGTCTTCCTTGCGCACGGCGCGGAAGGCAGTCGGAGCGGTGAACAGCATGTTCACCTTGTGTTCTTCAACCACGCGCCAGAAGGCGCCGGCATCCGGGGTGCGTACCGGCTTGCCTTCATAGAGGATGGTGGTGCAGCCGGTAAACAGCGGCGCGTAGATAATATAGCTGTGGCCAACCACCCAACCGACGTCCGAGGCCGCCCAGAACACATCTCCGGGCTTGGCGTCATAGACCAGTTCCATGCTGTATTTCAGGGCGACGGCGTGGCCGCCGTTATCCCTTACCACGCCCTTGGGCTTGCCGGTGGTGCCGGAGGTGTACAGCACGTACAGCGGATCATTGGCTTTAACCGGTACCGGGTCTGCGGGGCTGGCTGCGGCAGAAATGGTGTTCCAGTCAAAGTCCCGGCCGTCTTGCATGTCTGCCTTTGCCTGCGGGCGTTGGTAGACCACGCAGAATTCCGGCTTGTGGCTGGATTGCTCGATGGCTTTATCCACCAGCGGCTTGTATTCGATCACCTTGGTGATTTCGATGCCGCAGGAAGCCGTCAGCAAGGCCTTGGGCTTGGCGTCTTCAATCCGTACCGCCAGTTCGTGGGCGGCAAAACCGCCGAACACCACAGAGTGGATGGCACCAAGGCGGGCGCAGGCCAGCATGGCAATGGCGGCCTGGGGGATCATCGGCATATAGATGATTACCCGATCGCCTTTTTCGATACCGCGATCACGCAGTGCGCCGGCAAAGCTGGCCACTTCGTCACGCAGTTCGTTGTAGGTGAATGTCTGGCGGGTATCGGTAACGGGGGAATCGTAAATCAGTGCGGTCTGGTCGCCGCGGCCGGCGCGGATGTTGGCGTCCAGCGCTACGTCACTGGTATTGAGTACACCATCGGGAAACCATTCGCCGTGGCCGTTATCCTTGGCCTGCCAGATGGTCTTGGGTGGCTCGATCCAGTCGATGTTTTGCGCCTGGTCGCGCCAGAAGTCGTCCCGCTGATCAATCGACCGACGGAATTCGGCGTTGTAGCTCATGTGCTCCACCTCAGTTGTATCGTTTTTTATTTTAGGGTTGATGGCTACAACTGTAGGGGCTTTGAAAAAGGGGGCTACTAGACCATAGGCGTAGTTTTGATCGGTTCCGGGCCTATTCTGTGACGGAATTGACTTTCGTCACCTCTGCCGACACGTTGCCCTGTCCAAAGCGGGCGCTGATGGCCTGGCCGGCTGACAGCTGATCGGCACTCCGTACGATGCGGTTCTTGTCATCCCGCACGATGGCGTAGCCGCGGCCAAGGGTGGCCAGCGGGCTGACCACGTTCAGGGTCTGGGCATTCAACTGGAGCTTTTCCTGCTGCTGCCGCAGGTTCTGGCGAATGGCTTTGTTCAGCCGTTCATTCAGTCGCTGCACCTGCTCCCCGGCATTCTGCAGGGTTTTTGCTGGCGACTGGGTGCCCAGCCGCTGGGCCAGGTGTCCGGTTTTAAGCTGCTGTTGCTGCAGCTTCAGGTTCATGGCCTGGTTCAGGCGCATGTCCAGCTCGTCCATGCGCTGGGCTTTGTCCTGGAGTTCCCGGCGCGGGTCCCGAAGCCTTGCGGCCAGGTGGCCGAGTTGCTGGTCCAGCCGGAGCAGCAAACGGCGGGCGGATTGCCCCAGCCGGAGTTGCTGTTCAGCCAGGCGGCGCAGCCACTGGCTTTGATCCGGCGAGATTTTTTCCGCTGCGGCAGAGGGGGTGGGTGCCCGAAGGTCTGCCACGAAATCGGCGATGGTAACGTCCACTTCGTGGCCCACTGCACTGACGGTGGGAATAGAGCATCCGGCAATCGCCCGGGCGACGGCTTCTTCGTTAAAGCACCAGAGGTCCTCCAGCGAGCCGCCGCCCCGGCCAATGATCAGCACATCCGCCACGCCGTGGCGCTGGGCGCGATCGATGGCGTTTACGATGTCGGCCGTCGCAGCCTGCCCCTGAACGGCAGTGGGGTAGAGCGTGACCGGAATGGCCGGGCAACGCCGTGCCAGCACGGTGAGAATGTCGTGAATGGCTGCGCCGGTGGGTGAAGTGACCACGCCGATGTGGCGCGGGGTAACGGGCAGGGGCTTTTTGCGAGCCGGGTCGAACAGGCCCTCGGCCTGCAGTTTCATTTTCAGGGCTTCAAATGCCTGCTGCAGCGGCCCCAGGCCGGCAGGTTCCAGGTGTTCTACGATGATCTGGAAGTCACCCCGGTTCTCGTAGAGGGTCACCTTGCCGCGAATGCGGATCTGGTCGCCTTCTTTCGGCAGGGTGCGAATACGCTGGTTCGCCCCGCGAAACATGGCGCAGCGTATCTGGCATTTCTGGTCTTTCAGCGAAAAGTACCAGTGGCCGGACGATGGCCGGGAAAAGCTGGACAATTCGCCTTCCACCCACACCTGCATGAAGCTGGATTCGAGCAGGTGCCTGGCCTGATGATTGAGTTCGGAAACGCTCAGTGCTCTTGGGCGGGTGTCCGGATAGGGGGGTATCAAAGGGCGGGCTCCCGGTTTTTTCATACGCAATAGCCGAAGGTGACAGGCAAAAATAACGTAAATTCAGAAAGATGCAACCAAACCGCAAAAACCCTGCGGTTTACTGTGTTCTGTCACCACTTTATAATAGATCGATTAAGGATTTTGCTTTGTTGCACCGCCGCGGGTGCAGCGGGGAAATTCCAAACTTAGCATGTTCAAAAGGCGGACCCAAATGCTGCGTATTGCCGAAGAAGCCCTCACGTTTGATGACGTTCTCCTGGTTCCCGGATTCTCGGAAGTTCTACCTCACCAGGTTGAGCTGAAAACCCAGTTGACCAAAGGTATCACCCTGAACATTCCGCTGGTATCAGCGGCCATGGACACGGTAACCGAAGCTGAGCTGGCGATCGCCATGGCGCAGGAAGGCGGCATTGGCATCATGCACAAGAACATGACGGTTGAACAGCAAGCTGCTGCGGTACGCAAGGTCAAGAAATACGAAAGCGGTGTGGTGAAAGACCCGATTACCGTTAACCCGGACACCACCGTGCGGGAACTGGTTGATATCACCATGGCCAACAGCATCTCTGGCCTGCCGGTGGTGGATGGCAACGACCTGGTAGGTATCGTTACCGGCCGTGATATCCGCTTTGAAAGCCGCATGGATACCCCGGTGCGGGATATCATGACGCCGAAAGACAAGCTGGTTACCGTTAAAGAAGGCGCCAGCCTTGAGGATGTGAAAGAGCTGCTGCACCGCCATCGCATCGAGAAAGTGCTGGTGGTTAACGACGACTTCCAGCTGCGCGGCCTGATTACTGTTAAAGATATCCAGAAGGCCAAGGATTACCCGCTGGCCTGTAAAGACGAACAAGGCCGTCTGCGTGTTGGCGCTGCGGTGGGTACCGGTGGCGATACCGAAGCCCGTATTGCCGCACTGGCCGAGGCCGGTGTAGACGTGATCGTGGTAGACACGGCCCACGGCCACTCCAAGGGTGTGATTGACCGGGTTCGCTGGGTCAAGCAGAACTACCCGGATGTGCAGGTGATTGGTGGCAATATCGCGACTTCCGACGCAGCCATCGCCCTGGCCGACGCAGGCGCAGATGCTGTGAAGGTTGGTATCGGCCCCGGCTCCATCTGCACCACCCGTATTGTGGCAGGTATTGGCGTACCTCAGATTTCTGCGGTTTCCAATGTAGCCGCTGCCCTGAAAGAGCGCGGTGTGCCGTTGATTGCCGACGGTGGCATCCGGTTCTCCGGTGATATCGCCAAGGCCATTGCCGCTGGCGCCCACGCGGTGATGGTTGGCAGCCTGCTGGCCGGTACTGACGAAGCCCCGGGTGAAGTCGAACTGTTCCAGGGTCGTAGCTATAAGGCCTACCGTGGTATGGGTTCCCTGGGTGCCATGGGGCAGGGCTCCAGCGACCGTTACTTCCAGGACGCCAGCAAAGGTATTGAGAAGCTGGTTCCGGAAGGTATCGAAGGTCGTGTTGCCTGCAAGGGCCCGATGCGTAACATCGTGCACCAGCTGGTTGGCGGCCTGCGTGCCTCCATGGGTTACACCGGCAGCGCCACCATGGACGACATGCGTACCAAGCCTGAATTTGTGCGGATTACCAATGCCGGTATGCGTGAGAGCCACGTTCATGACGTGACCATCACCAAGGAAGCGCCGAACTACCGCATCGGTTGATTCAGCCTGATCTGATGCGGCTCGGTTTCCGGGCCGCGTTGTTTTTTTAAAGCCCGAGGACTCCATGGCTCAGAACATTCACGACCACCGTATCCTGATTCTTGATTTCGGTTCCCAGTACACCCAGCTGATTGCCCGTCGCGTTCGGGAAATCGGGGTTTACTGCGAGATCAAGGCCTTTGATATCACAGACGAAGAACTCGCCGAGTTCAATCCCAAAGGCATCATTCTGGCCGGTGGTCCGGAGTCGGTAACCCAGCTGGGTGGTCCCCGCGCTCCGGAAGGCCTGTTCGACAAGGGCATCCCGGTTCTGGGCATTTGCTACGGCATGCAGACCATGGCCGAGCAGCTCGGCGGCCGGGTGGCCAGCTCCGAGAAGCGCGAGTTCGGTTATGCCCAGGTTAAGGTTCGTGCCAAGGGCCCGCTGCTGGCAGACATTACCGACCACCTGACGCCGGCCGGTGATTCCCTGCTGGACGTATGGATGAGCCACGGCGACAAAGTGGTTGCCATGCCGGAAGGCTTCGAGCTGCTGGCTTCCACTGAGAGCGCACCGGTTGCCGCCATGCAGGACCTGAGCCGCAACCTGTACGGCGTTCAGTTTCATCCGGAAGTCACTCACACCCTGCAGGGTAAGCGCATCCTCGAGCACTTTGTCCTGACCATCTCCGGTTGTGAGGCTCTGTGGACCCCGGCCAAGATCGTTGACGATGCCGTTCGCCAGATTCGCGAGCAGGTGGGTTCCGACAAGGTGCTGCTGGGCTTGTCCGGCGGTGTTGATTCCTCGGTCACCGCCGCGCTGCTGCACAAGGCCATCGGTGAGCAGCTGACCTGCGTGTTTGTGGACAACGGCCTGCTGCGCCTGCACGAAGGCGACCAGGTGATGGACATGTTCGCCAGCAATATGGGCGTAAAGGTTATCCGAGCCGATGCCGAAGACCTGTTCCTGTCCAAGCTCAAGGGCGTGAACGATCCCGAGCAGAAGCGCAAGATCATCGGTAACACCTTTATTGATGTGTTCGATGCTGAAGCCGCGAAGATCAAGGATGTGAACTGGCTGGCCCAGGGCACCATCTATCCGGACGTGATTGAATCCGCTGCGTCCAAAACCGGTAAAGCCCATGTTATCAAGTCCCACCATAATGTGGGTGGCTTGCCGGAAACCATGAAGATGAAACTGGTAGAGCCGCTGCGCGAGCTGTTCAAGGATGAAGTCCGCAAGATCGGCCTCGAACTTGGCCTGCCGTACGACATGGTCTACCGCCACCCGTTCCCGGGGCCGGGTCTGGGCGTTCGTATCCTTGGCGAAGTGAAGAAAGAGTACGCCGAGATCCTGCGCCGCGCCGATGCCATCTTCCTGGAAGAGCTGCACCGCGCGGACCTGTACCACAAAACCAGCCAGGCTTTTGCCGTGTTCCTGCCGGTGAAATCCGTGGGTGTAGTGGGTGATGCCCGCCGCTACGAATACGTGATCGCGATCCGTGCCGTGGAAACCGTGGACTTTATGACAGCACGCTGGGCGCGGCTCCCGTACGAACTGCTGGAAACCGTATCCAACCGGATCATTAACGAGATTTCCGGTGTGTCCCGGGTAACCTACGACATCTCGTCCAAGCCGCCTGCAACAATCGAGTGGGAGTAGCCGGCAACGAC
>NZ_DFLY01000009.1:0-20622 GCF_002375525.1 Marinobacter sp. UBA3607
GCCGGGGGTTTTTTCATTTCAGGTCTGGGAAAAATGAAAGTCTGCAGAAAGAATCCAAAGGCATTCTCTCTAAGCCAGGCAAATCCGATAGCGGAGCACGCCGGCCTCCTCCTCGCGAATCCATTCAATCCGGTGCCCTGTGATATCGCACAGCGCCTGCATGTCCTTACGGCCACTGGGGTCATCGGCCAGGAACTCGACCTGGGTCCCGCTGGGTAACCCCTGGGTGCGTTTCTTGAAGCGGAGAATAGGGAGGGGGCATACCAAGCCGACGGCATCGATCTGGTATACCTCGGTTTGATCAGTCAAGTCGTACACTCTCACTGCTGCCCTGTTCCGCTGAAGACCAGCCGAACTGGTTCAGAACAACCGGGGCGAGCGAGGCTATGATCAATGCTACGACAAATGCGGAAATCATTACCTTCATGATGATCCTCCTTTGCCTTGTTTGGCCTCTTCCTCTTCTACCCAGAGGTCGTGGTGCTGGCGAGCCCATTCCAGGTCAACCTGGCCGCTACCCATCGCATCGAATGCGCCTTCCATACCCACAGTGCCGATATAGATATGGGCGATGATGGCCAGCATCATCACGAATGCCACGATCGAATGCCAGATGTTGGCATATTGCATTTCCTCGTGTGGTGTCAGCTCTGTTGGCAGGCCCGTGCCCAGAATACTGTTGATGACACCGAAGGTGTCGCCAAAAAGAGGCATCTGGAAGGGGAACAGAAGCGATAATCCGGAAAGCGAGACAGACACACCCAGCAGCATCACGGTCCAGAAAACGACCTTCTGGCCTGCGTTGAATTTCCTGGCCGATGGATGGCCCTTGGTGAAGATGCCGCCCCCCGCCTTGATCCACTGCCAATCTAGTTTGTCAGGTATGTTATGCGCTACCCACATCACAAATGTCATAACCAGGCCGAGCATGAATGCCCAGGCAATGTTGTTGTGAAGCCACTTTGAACCGACTGCGAGGGTCGAAAAGGCATCGAGCCCGATCACCGGGATCAGGAAACTGCGGCCCATCAAGGTCAGCAGCCCCGTTACGCCCAGGGCTATGAACGAGCCGGCCAGCAGCCAGTGACCAAACCGCTCTATGGCTTTGAATCGTTCAATGGTCGAGCCCGCAGGGCCGCCATCAATCATGATTTTGCCACGCACAAAGTAGAACACCACGAGCAGCACGATGATCCCCAGCAGGGCACCACCGCCCCAGGTGATGATGGGTCCTTCCCGCAGTTTGTACCAACTGATGCCCCCGTCCTGGATCATGACGCCATTGGCCGGGCCCGGAGACTGCACGGTGGGATCGATCTGGTTATAGCGAATGGAGCGCCAGGTGTCGGCATCTGAGACACCACCCCTGGTACCAAGCTGTTCGGTGATTGGCGCCGCCTTCTCCGGATTGCCCAGGTTTTCGGAGCGGAAACTGTCGTCCAGTTTCTGCTGCTCCTGGCGGCGCATAATATCTTCGAGGGTCTGAGCACCCCCGGTTGCTGTTCGGTCAACCGCCGGACCGTCTTGTGCCCAGGCAGGGTTGAAAATCAGTGACGCCAGCACAAGGGCAGCGGCACCCAACAGATGTTTGTTCATCAGAGTACTCCAGCGGAATCAACAAGAAGGCGTTGTGGCTGAAGAAGTTCCGGAGCTCGGGGAGCTCCGGAACTTCGTTCAGATCAGCTTATGCACCTTTCTTCTCGTAGGCTGTGCCCCATCCCCAGGCGCCGGAACCGAAACCACGGTTCACCACGCGCTGGCGATAGATGTCCGCCACCTCGTTGCCGTCACCGGCAAGCAGGGCTTTGGTAGAGCACATTTCCGCACAGATCGGCAGTTTACCCTCTGCAATACGGTTGCGGCCGTACTTGGTGAACTCGGCTGCGGAATTGTCTTCTTCAGGGCCGCCTGCACAGAACGTGCATTTGTCCATTTTGCCGCGGCTGCCAAAGTTGCCCGCTTGCGGGAACTGGGGCGCACCGAACGGGCAGGCGTAGAAACAATAGCCACAACCGATACACAGGTCCTTGGAATGCAGCACGATGCCGTCTTCGGTCTGGTAGAAGCAGTCCACCGGACAAACCGCCATACAGGGCGCGTCTGAACAGTGCATGCAAGCTACCGAGATCGAGCGCTCACCCGGTTTGCCATCTTCGATGGTTACCACTCGGCGGCGGTTGATGCCCCAGGGGACTTCGTGCTCGTTTTTACAGGCCGTTACGCAGGCATTACATTCGATGCAGCGCTCGGCGTCGCAAAGGAATTTTGCTCTTGCTTGTCCTTCAAGTGCCATGGTCTACACCTCTTGTTATGCTGGTTCGATCGCACACAGGGTGCACTTGGTCTCTTGCATCTGCGTGACCGAGTCGTACCCGTATGTCTGAACGGTGTTAGTGGATTCACCCAGTACGTAAGGATCGGAACCCTTCGGGTATTTGTCCCTCAGGTCCTTTCCTTCCAGGTGCCCGCCGAAGTGGAAAGGCATGAAGGCAACACCTTCGCCAACCCTTTCGGTCACCATGGCCTTGACCCTGATGCGCGCGCCCTCCGGGCCGGAAACCCAGACGTCTTTACCGTCACGGATGTTCAGGTTATTGGCATCACGCGGGTTTATTTCGATGAACATATCCTGCTGCAGTTCCGCCAGCCAGGGGTTCGAGCGGGTCTCGTCACCACCACCTTCATACTCAACCAGACGGCCGGAGGTCAGAATGATGGGGAAGTCCTTGCTGAAATCCTTCTTCTGAATGGACTCATACAGGGTCGGCACGCGCCAGAAGGTCTTGTCGGCGTAGGTCGGGTAATCTTTGACCAGATCGCGCCGATTGGTGTAAAGCGGTTCACGGTGTAGAGGCACAGGGTCCGGGAAGTTCCAGACAATAGCACGGGCCTTGGCGTTACCAAAGGGCGCGCACTCGTGCTTGATGGCCACACGCTGGATGCCGCCAGACAAGTCTGTTTTCCAGTTGGTGGCGGGGCCGGCCACCGCTTCAATACTGGCTCGTTCCTCGGCGGTCAGGTCTTTATCCCAGCCCAGATCCATCAGCATCTGCATGGTGAATTCGGGGTAGCCGTCCTTGATCTCGGAATCCTTTGAGTACACGCCATCGGCCAGCAGATTGTTGCCGTTGTGCTCGACACCGAAGCGGGCGCGGAAGGTGAGGCCGCCCTTGGACACCGGCATCGACATGTTGTACAGGATTGGTGTGCCCGGATGGTTCATCTCTGCGGTGCCCCAGCACGGCCACGGCAGGCCGTAGATATCACCATCGCAAGGCCCACCGACAGCACGCAGGGTGGTCTTGTCGAAGTGATGCTGGTTGGCCATGTGCTTTTTCAGCCGCTCGGGGGACTGGCCGGTGTAGCCGATGGTCCAGGTGCCTCGGTTGAACTCGCGGGTGATGTCTTCAATCACCGGCTCATCGCCTTCAATGGCGATGTTGCGGAACATACGGTCGGTGAAACCGAATTTGTCCGAAAACAGTTTCATGATTTCGTGGTCGACCTTGGAGTCGAACAACGGCTCGATGACCTTTTCACGCCACTGCAGGGAACGGTTCGATGCGGTAACGGAACCGCGGGTTTCGAACTGGGTGGTTGCCGGCAGCAGGTAGGCACCGTCTTTGCGATCGTGCAGCACGGCTGACACGGTCGGGAACGGGTCTACAACCACCAGCAGGTCCAGTTTTTCCATCGCTTCTTTCATTTCGAGCATACGGGTCTGCGAGTTGGGCGCGTGGCCCCACAGCACCATGGCCCGTGTGTTGTCAGGCTGCTCGAGGTTTTCCTTGGCTTCCAGGACACCATCAATCCAGCGGGAAACCGGGATACCTTTCTCGTTCATCATGGGTTTGGTTTTGCCATTCCTGTCCAGGGTGGCAAAGCGGCCTTTCAGCCAATCGATGTCTTCTTCCCAGACCCGCGCCCAGTGGGCCCAGGCGCCAGCCGCCAGGCCATAGTAGCCGGGCAGGGTGTCTGCCAGCACGCCCAGATCGGTGGCGCCCTGAACGTTGTCGTGGCCACGGAAAATATTGGTACCGCCGCCAGCGACACCCATGTTGCCCAGTGCCAGTTGCAGGATGCTGTAAGCGCGGGTGTTGTTGTTACCGTTGGAGTGCTGGGTACCACCCATACACCAGATAACGGTTCCCGGACGGTTATTGACCAGGGTGCGGGCGACACGCTCAAGCTGAGCGCCAGGGGTTCCGGTTACCCGCTCGACTTCCTCGGGGTTCCAGTGTTTCACCTCTTCGCGGATCTGCTCCATGCCGTACACACGGGTACGGATGAATTCCTGGTCTTCCCAGCCGTTTTCGAAGATGTGCCAGAGCAGTCCCCAAACCAGGGCTACGTCGGTACCGGGCCGGAAGCGCACATATTCGTCGGCATGGGCCGCCGTGCGGGTGAAGCGCGGGTCACAAACAATAAGTGGCGCGTTGTTCTCTTCCTTGGCTTTCAGGACGTGCAGCAGCGACACAGGATGCGCCTCGGCCGGGTTGCCCCCGATAATGAAAATGGCCTTGGAATTGTGGATGTCGTTGTACGAGTTGGTCATCGCACCGTAGCCCCAGGTGTTGGCTACACCGGCGACTGTGGTGGAGTGGCAGATCCGGGCCTGGTGGTCGACGTTATTGGTGCCCCAGTAAGCCGCAAATTTGCGGTAGAGATACGCCTGTTCGTTGTTGAACTTCGCGCTGCCCAGCCAGTACACCGAATCCGGGCCGCTCTCATCGCGAATCTGCAACATCTTGTCGCCGATTTCGTTGATGGCCTCGTCCCAGGAGATCTTCTGCCACTGGCCATTGACCATTTTCATGGGGTACTTCAGGCGCCGCTCGCCGTGGGCGTGTTCACGCACAGAAGCGCCCTTGGCGCAGTGTGAGCCCAGGTTGAACGGGCTATCCCAGCCGGGCTCCTGCCCAACCCAGGTGCCATTCTGTACCTCGGCAATCACGGTGCAGCCTACCGAGCAATGGGTGCATACAGACTTTTTAAGCACCATTTCCCCACCTTCGGTTGATGGGGTTGCAGCCTGAACCCGGCCCGATGTCAGTGATAAGGCCGCCAGGCCTCCCACCGTTACACCGGAAGCCGCCAGAAAACTACGACGGTCCATAGTTTTGGCAGCGAGGGATGAAAGTAAAGATCCTTTACGGGGGCCTTTCGCAACCCCGTTGGTCTTCTTCCGTAACATGTCACATACCTCTCTCTTTTTATTCTCGTTTTTCCGGAGGTGTGATCATCCAAGAGCGTCACGCAACCTTGAATGATTCACGCATCCTTAAAAGCGAGCCGATTCGAAATACTTGCGAGTGTGTTCAGTGTCGCGCAGACCGCTGCTTTTCGGGGCGTCTGTTGCCACCCCGGCTGCAGCGTTCGGTGCAACGGCCATGGCAACAGCAGCGGGTGCTGCGGATGCGGCCAGTTGCAGGAAACGGCGCCGACTGTTTTCACGCTTCGGGCTGTCCATCGGACTCCTCCACCTGAGTTAAGGGATCGGGCAGATCCCGGTTATTGAATTGCAAAGGCATCCGCCTCTACCGCCATGAAGGCCCGACCCAGCGAGCCGACTGGAGCGTAGAGGACTGAGCTTTGCGCTTCTTCCAGATCCGTAAAAAACAACGCCGCCCACTTTGCCATGTGGGCGTCAAAAAAAGCTTTCTGTGATGACACATCGCTGTCGCAGGCGAATTCGCCGGTAATAATGCCCGCCATGATTTCACACAGGGTACCGATGTGATCTTCCGGTTCTTTAACGCCGTCGCTGACCTTGACGCCCCGGGTCATCAGGTCGGTACGCAGGTCTGCCAGCGGTTTCTCGTTCAGGAAGCCGGTCAGGTAATAACTGGCATAGGGCAACAGCTCACCCCGGCCTACGCCAATGAACAGGTTATTGAACTCCTGCTCGGCGTCGACCGCCGTAGTACGTTGGGCAAGGGCAGCCAGGTTTTTGTAGGCGGAACCCAGGGGGGTGTCGTCACCCTGTAAGGACGCCAGCCCTTTGAGCAGCTCGTCCGAAGGCGGGCTGCTTAACAATACAGCCAGTAATTGGTAGATCTGGGCCCGGGCGCGGTCTTCGTCAGTGATCGAGCGGGGGCATTGAAGTGCAGCGGTATCAGACAAGTCTTTTTCCTTCGGGTTTTTGTACGACTTTTAGACAGTCATTTGTAAGTTATAGCCCTAACCTGTATCCGGTGCAATCATACTTCCGGCCTTCAGGATTCAAAACGCATCCTCGGTCTGTAGCGCGGCTCCCACTCTTCCTGGGTTTCTGAAGAAGCCGGCTCGGCCGGGAAAGGCTCTGCGGAAGGTATGACCGGGGTTTCGGGTGCCGGTTCATTGTCAGCGCTCACAGGTGGCGCCTGTTTCGGGGCAGGGGGAATCACGTTTGGAGAGCTCGCCTGGGGCTCGGCCTGAGTGTCGCCCTGTTCTTCACGGCGGGCGTTCTTATCGAACATGCCCTGTCCCACCTTATACAGGGTGTTTACGGTTTTGGTGGCGAGGGCGGCATCTGTATAGTCTTCATCGTAGTCATTCAGGCCGTCCAGCACCGCCAGTACCGGGTTGGTTTTCCACAGTGCCCGTAAGGCCTTGCGGCGCAGTAATTCCGGAATCTCTTTACGCATGAAGCCGGTGATGTCCGCACCCAGTTCAAGGGTGTCCGGATCGGGCAGGTTGTACTTCGCCAGCACCTCCTGCTCGGGCAGGGCTTCATTGAGGGCGAGCTCCTGTTCCTCGGGTGAAGGCTCGGGGTCATTGCTTTGGGGAGGGACAGGTTCGGCCGGTTTGCCCGCTTCGGCCTTTTTGCGCGCCCAGCGCTGAAGACGTGACTCAGCCATCAGTGAACCCTCGGCTTCTTGATATTGGAGGGCGCGCGGTAAACGTCGCTTTCCTGGCGAATCCGGGGGTCGCCCTTGCCGTCTTCGACGGTGTCGACAGCAACCTCATTGCGACGGCGTTTCTTGAAGGGCTCCTCGATGTAGTGCATGTCGATAAATTCCTTGATCCAGGCCGCCAGGGACTCGGGAATCGGAACCGGTTCGACAATGCTTTCGCCACTATCCAGGGAATCCAGCGCCTCATGGGCACTGGCGGTAACGGTGCTGACCACCCAGCCAGACGGGGACTGGCCGGTCTGGTCCTTGTCCATGACAATCCAGACGGAAGGCACGGCCATATTCAGGGAGACCAGGTAGCCCTCCACATCAGCCCGGAACAGCTCCATGGTGACCGTGCCCGCGTGGTAATCGACCACTTCGCCCTCGCGAACCAGCTCTTTCCAGAACGCCTCGGGAGCGCCGGGTATCACCGCCACGGGCTTCCAGATGTCCTTCGCCCAGCGGGTTATTCCCGGGGTACGGCGTACAACGGCCCCCACCTGTAACTCACGTTTCCAATGCTCTGTACGACTGCTCATGGGAATTCTCGTTTTGCTATAGCCCTAAGCTAGCAGGACACTAACAATTATCCAATTGTCCTTACGTAAAAGCCTGTGGCATGCTCGAAAGTCCGAATTAATCTGTATACGCAGAAAAACAACGAAAAGAGCCAAATTCCTGATGACGGCACACAAGACCCTACTGTTATGCACCTGTGACAAAACACAGAGCTTTGATCCGAAGGCACTGCAGGCGGCCGCGGCAGCCGAGCAGGTCATCGTTGTGGATCAGCTGTGCGGCACAGACATGAAAACCGCTGCGGAGCACCTGAGTGGCGCAAACGAAGTACTTATTGCCTGTGGCCAGCAGGCGGCTCTGTTCGAGCGCCTGGGCGAGGATATACAGGCGGAGATTCAGCACTCCGCGCCCCTGAGTACCCTCGATATCCGGGATCGCGCGGGATGGAGTGCGCCGCAGGCTAATCCGAAACGCCTCCATGCCAAGCAGGCAGCGCTGATGGCTGCGGCTCAGTTGCCGGCCCCCATGGCACCGGTGAAAACCATCCGTTCCAGCGGCGTATGCTGCGTTGTCGGCCCCACCGAGCAGGCCATACGCATGGCCGAACTGGTTCAGGATGAACTCGGTGTGACCTGTATCGTCAGTGATGCGGGGCCGGTACAACTGCCCTCGGCGGCCTATGACGTGGCGAAGGGCAAGCTGACCAGTGCCTATGGCGCACTGGGCAACTTCAAGCTGGAGTTTTCCGGCTTGCAGATGATGAATCCCGCCGGCCGGGGCGAGCCCGGTTACGGCGAGGCGAAAGCCACCGCCCGCAGTGAATGTGACATCTTTATCGACCTGCGCGGCCTGGGCCCGGCATTCCCCAGCCACGAGAAACGTAACGGCTATTTCTGGGCCGACCCGGCCAAGGCCGGGGAGCTTGAGCGCATTGCCCTGAACGCAAGGGAGTTGGTGGGCGAGTTCGAGAAGACCGTGTACTTCCGGCTGGAAGAATCCCTGTGTGCCCATTCCCGGGCCAATCAGCCGGGTTGTACCCGTTGCTTGGACGTATGCTGCACCGAGGCCATTTTCTCTGCCGGTGACCATATCCAGATCGACTCGGATATCTGTGCCGGTTGCGGATCCTGCGCGGCGGTCTGCCCGACCTCTGCGATCACCATGAACGAGACCTCCTTCGAAGCCATCACACGAAACCTGGAGGTGATGGCCCGGGTTTATCGCGAGCACACTGGCGAGGCCCCGAGGCTGGTGTTTCACACCCTGGACGCCGGCGCTGAGGCGATTGCCTACCTGGCCCGTTACGACGATGGCCTGGCAGACGATCTGATCCCGCTCGGGCTGGAGCACATTGACCGGGTTGGCCACGCTGAAATCATGGCAGCCTTCGGTGCCGGTTACGCGGAAGTGCTGATTCTGCCGGACAACGAGATCGACCGCCGGGCGGTTGCGGCGGAAGTTGAACTGGCCCAGGCCATGCTTACGGGCACCCGGAACTCTCCCGGCCGGATCCGGGTTATCGAAGCCATCGAACTCTGTGCCGCGGGCGACAACGCCGGGCGGGTGAGTGAACCGGTACTGCTGGTGGGCGGGCGCCGTGACATCACCCGGGTTACGGCCAATGCGATGGCAGATAACATCGAGGCGCCGATTCCGCTGCCGGCCGGCGCACCCTATGGCGCCGTCGAGATTGATTCCGATAAGTGCACGCTGTGCCTGGCCTGTGTGTCGCTGTGCCCTACCGGGGCCCTGGGTGATCACCCTGATCGGCCAGAAGTACGCTTTACCGAAAACGCCTGCGTCCAGTGCGGCATCTGCGAGAGTACCTGCCCCGAGACGGCCATCACCCTGAAGCCCCGGCTGGACCTGTCGAAGGACGCGCTGAGCCCCCGGGCGTTACATGGCGAGGAACCTTTCGAGTGCATCCAGTGTGGAAAGCCGTTTGGTGTTGCCAGCACCATTAACCGGATTGTTGAAAAGCTTGAGAACCAGCACTGGATGTACACCAAGTCTGATAATGTTCAGCTGATCAAAATGTGCGACGACTGTCGGGTCAAGGCCCAGTACCATGGCAACAACGCACCCATGGCGGGCGGTGAGCGCCCCCGGGTTCGCACCAGTGACGACTATCGGGACAGCTGAACACTAAACGGGAAGTAACATGGTTCAATACACCGAAGTAGGAAAAGAAAACCTGATTGGCACCGACGCGCCGCGGCCGCAGGACAAGAACCCGAGAGGCGTTGACCGGATTATTGCCATTGCCTCGGGTAAGGGCGGCGTGGGCAAGTCTACCGTGGCGTCGAATCTTGCGGTTGCGCTGGCCTCGAAGGGCCTGAAAGTAGGGCTGCTGGATGCCGACGTATACGGCCCCAGCCAGCCCCGCATGCTAGGTGTTTCAGGCCGCCCGTCCAGCCCCGATGGCCATACCATCCTGCCGCTGCGAAATCATGGGGTAACGCTGATGTCTCTGGGTTTGATGGCACCGGAAGACGAAGCCATTGTCTGGCGTGGCCCCATGCTGATGGGCGCCCTGCAACAGATGATGAACCAGGTGGAGTGGGGCCGGCTGGACGTTCTGCTGGTGGACCTGCCCCCGGGGACCGGTGACGTGCAGATGACCCTGAGCCAGAAATTCTTTGTGGCCGGTGCTGTTGTGGTCTCCACGCCCCAGGATATTGCCTTGATGGATGCGCGCAAAGGCATCGACATGTTCCAGCGCATGGATGTGCCGCTGTTCGGTTTGATCGAGAACATGGCGTCGTTTATCTGCGACGGTTGCGGCAAAGAGCACCACCCGTTCGGGCACGGCGGTGCCCGGGCTGAGGCTGAAAAGCTTGGCGCGCCCTTCCTCGGAGAGATCCCGCTCGACCTGGATATCCGGTTGGGTTCGGACGGCGGTGTGCCGATCGTGGTCTCCAAGCCCGAGAGCCCACAGGCAAAAGCCTTCCAGCGCATTGCCGATGAAATCATCGCCTCTGACGTCTACGCCCGGGCCATCCGATGATGCAGTCACCCCAGTTTCCGCCGTTGCTCACGGGCGAAGCGGTGCCCAGGCACATGGATCCGTTTGCCAAGGCGGTCAGCCGGGCGATTGCCGGAGTCGATTCGGGTACGGTGTTCTACTCGGAGGGCCCCGACACGCTGCATGCGGCCCTGGTGCTGGCACCGGAGACGCCTTTGGAAGAAGCCATCCAGGCAGTCTACGTGGCCCAGGTCGGCCTGGCCGAGAGCCTCGGCGCCCTGGCCCCACCGGAAGTGCCGGTACATTTCCAGTGGCCCGATCGTATCAAGGTGAACGGTGCTGTCTGTGGCAGCGTCCGCTTTGCGGCGGACGTATCCGACCCGAAAGCCTTCCCTAACTGGCTGGTGATTGGCATTGATGTGCCCTTTACCCCGGCAGGCGGTGAGCCAGGTGCCAACCCGAATGAAACCTGCCTGCACGAGGAAGGCTGCGTGGATATCACGCCCATGGCGCTGCTGGAAAGCTGGTCCAAACACACCCTGTTGTGGCTGACCTACTTCCTGGACAGCGGGTTCGAGCGGGTACACAACGAATGGCGGCCCCGCTGCGACACCCTGGGCAAAACGATCGAGTATCCAAAACCCGGGCTGTTTGTTGGACTGGATGAAAAAGGCCGGATGCTGCTGCGGGAGGGTGTGATGACCGAAACAGTGAGCTTGATTGAATTCGCGGAGCATGTATGAAGCTGGCACGAACCCTGAGGCTGGACGTATCCGATGAAAACGTCTTTGAAAACCCCGCGCCCAGTGGTGAGTGGGCCATTTCCGGCGGCTTCGAGTTTTCCAACTGGACCGAAGCAGACCTGAAGGGCAAGGCCCGTCAGGCTTTCAGCAATGGCTGGTACAGTATCGAGTCCGGTGGCCGGGCCAGTTTTGTGGGGGTGTGCAACATCACCGAAGCGGAACTGGAGCAGTTACGCCGGACCCTGGCACAAACCTTTGTCGAGATCTACGGCGCGCCGGATATTGATGCGGCTTATCCCGTGGCCTGTGAAGAAATCGACCAGATGCGCACCATGTGCGAGGACTTCGAAGACAATACCCTGCTGATGGTCAGCCGCCGGCTGACCGATCTGGGAGTTGAGGAAACCTACCGCTCCCGGGCCCCGCAGGATGCCTCGCTGGAGGCCTTTGCGGTGCACGGCAGCGTCGATTGATTACAGACCGAAGCTGCCGTAGGGAATGAACTTTACCGGGGTGCCCGGTTCGATCTGCCGGGCGCTTTCGTCCAGCTCGACCATGCCCTCAGACCAGGCCAGGCCGGTGACCCGCCCGGAGCCTTCGGAACCGAATACCTCAACTTTTCCATCGCGAACCCGGGCGCGCAACATCTCGCTGCGCCCCGGTTTCTTGTTCTTGGAAAAGTTGGCCGGCACGAGATAACCCTGGGGCTCAAACCATTCCGCACCGGCCATCAAGGCCATGGCCGGTGCGCCAAATCGCAATGCACAAACCCAGGCGGCAACCGGGTTACCCGGCAGGCCCACCACGGGTGTGCCCTTGAACATGGCCAGGGCCAGGGGGCGGCCGGGTTTGATGGCAATGCGCCAGTTGCTGATCTCGCCATGGGCTTTCAGGGTTTTCGACACGTGGTCTTCATCCCCGGCAGAAACGCCACCGCTGGTGAGGATCAGGTCGCATTGCTCCGCGCCGCGCCCCAGCGCCTCTTTCACGGCGTCAGGCCGGTCCAGCACATGGCCGAGGTCGACCAGTTGATAGCCCAGCTGCGTGATCATCGAACTCAGCATCGGGCGGTTGGCATCGTAGATCTGCCAGTCCGTGACCGGGGCGCCAACGGGCTTTACTTCATCGCCGGTCGACAGCACGCCAACGCGCAGGCGCTGGTAAACGTCAACGGATTCCACGCCCACGCTGGCGAGTACGGAAATCTGGGTGGGGGTCAGGCGGGTACCGGCGGTGAGAATCCGGTCCTGCACCTGAATATCCTCGCCGGCCAGACGCCGATTGGCGCCTGCCTTCAGCGTACCGTTCAGGTGCAACTGGCCATTGATGACGTCGCAGTCTTCCTCCAGCACTACTGTGTCTGTGCCTGCCGGCATGACTGCGCCAGTCAGGATGCGGATAGCGTGGCCATCGGGAACCTGTTCCCTATAGGGTTCACCGGCGGCGCTGCGGCCGTCTACCAGCGGCAGTGAGCACGGCACTTCGGTCAGGGGGCCGGCAAACGCATAGCCATCAACCGCGGAATTGTTGCTGGGCGGGTGGGCCCGTGGCGCAAAAACGTCTGCGGCCAGTATGCGTCCGTTCAGATGCGACAGTGGAACCTCGCGCTCTATGCCCACCACCGGGTGCAAACGGGATCGCAAACGCTCCAGGGCCTCGTCGACCGGCGTCCAGTTCACGCCGGGAGGCAGGGCAAAGCAGTCGTTACGAAGTGGTTTTACGGTGCTTTCTTGATTGGCGCTGCTGCTCATGACGGTTCACGCTTCAGGATAAAGTCAGCGATTCCGGAGACATCGTTGATGTCGAAAACCGGGCCTTGGAAGTCCGCAGCATAGTCTGCCACGACGGCAACGATGCTGGAGTTCTCGTGATACAGGGCGGCGCGGGTGCTGTCCTTTCGGTGCACCTCGATTTTGGGGTGAGAGTGGGTTTTGAAACCTTCTACCACAACCCAATCGCAGGGGCCCAGCCGGGTTAGCAACTCGTCCAGCGTTGGCTCCCTGGCGCCCCGGAGTTCATGCATGATGGCAAAGCGCTGGCCGCCCGCCAGGATGACCTCCTGTGCGCCGGCCTCCCGGTGCTTGTAGCTGTCGGTTCCCGGTTGGTCCACATCCACCAGGTGATGGGCGTGCTTGATCGAGCTGACGTTCAGGCCCCGGGCGGATAATTCACGAATCACTGCGCTGGCCAGGGTGGTCTTGCCAGAATTCTTCCAGCCTACGAAGCCGATCACGTTCATTTCAGGTGCTGCTCCGCCCAGGCCAAGTCTTCCGGTGTATTGATGTTGAAAAAGTCGACCTCATCGAACATCACCAGCGACTCACCATGGGCCAGCGTCCACTGGCGGATTTTGCGTACGCCGTCGTTCAGCGCCGCCCTCAGGTCGTTCCGCAGCGAAACATCCCAGCGGCCAAAGGTTGGCTGGGGTATCCGGCCACGCTCCGGGTCCGGAGTTGCCGCCAGTACCACCGGAGCGTCGACGCCGGACAGGCGTTCGACCAGATCGAGGGGAAATGACGGCGTGTCTGCCGCCACGCTGAACAGCCAGTCATGGCCCTGTTCTGCGGCCCAGTCCATGCCTGCCAGAATACCGGCCAGGGGCCCGGCGTAATCCGGTATGGAGTCGGCGACCACGGACAAGCCCAGATCATCGAAGCGGCCCGGGTCGCCATTGGCATTTAGCACCACGGCGTCTACCTGCGGCGTAATTCGGCCGATAACCCGTTGGATCAGGGACTGATCGCCCAGCATCAACCGGCCTTTATCAACACCGCCCATGCGGTTGGCCTGGCCGCCGGCCAGGATGACGGCGCACTTACTCATGTTCAGCCCCTTTTCGACGCATTTTTTTGTCTTCATCCGGCACCTGTGAAAGGTCCTGGTCGAACACCAGTCGGTGCTGGCCACTGAGGCAGGTGAACTTCTTGCCTCGCATCCGCCCGATCAGGGTCAGCCCGACCTGACGGGCAATGTCCACGCCCCAGGCGGTGAAGCCGGACCGGCTGATCAACGTCGGAATGCCCATCAGGGAAGTCTTGATCACCATCTCGGATGTCAGGCGGCCGGTTGTATAGAGTACCTTGTCAGCTGCCGTAATGCCGTTGATATACATCCAGCCTGCGATCTTGTCGACGGCATTATGGCGGCCCACGTCTTCCATATACGCCAGGATCTGGCGGCCCTGGCATAACGCTGTGCCGTGAATGGCGCCGGTTTCCATGTACAGGCTGGGGGTGTGGTTAATCTGGTACGAAAGGTCGTAGAAGGTGCTGGTGTGCACCGGGGTATCAGGCAGTGCCAGGCCTTCAAGGCCGGCCATCATATCGCCGAACACAGTGCCAACGGCGCAGCCGGAAGTGCGGGTTTTCTTCTCCAGCTTGTCTTCGACGTCTGTGGTGCCGGCGGTGCGAACCACGGCCACTTCCAGTTCTTCGTCGTAATCAATGCCGGTAACCTGGTCGGTTGCTTTCAGCATGCCCTGATTGAGTAAAAAGCCAAGAGCGAGGTATTCCGGGTGATCGCCGATGGTCATGGCCGTAACGATCTCCTGGCTGTTCAGGTAGATGGTCAGGGGGCGTTCTTCGATAACACTGATCGACTTCGGTTGACCGGTTTCGTCAACGCCCTCGACTGAACGGGACAGCCGGGGGTCTTGAGGATCTGGAAGGATGGAATCAATCGTCATTTTGCTCTGGCCGTCTTATGGAGGCTGCAGAACGCAGCCTCTACATAGATTGCCAGAGATTAGCCTATTTGGCGTTCGGGAAAAACAGCTGCTCTCCATTCACCTTGAAGTCGGCAATGGCCTGCTGGCCGTCTTCTGAAATCAACCAGTTGTGCCACTTGGTGGCCAGGTCGTGCTTGAGGTGAGGGTGCTTTTCTTCAGACAGCAACAGGCTGCCATACTGGTTGAACAGCACATCGTCGCCTTCAAAGACCAGGGTCAGGTTCTGGCGGTTGCCGAAGGCTACCCAGGTGGCCCGGTCTGACATGACATAGGCATCCATGGCTGCTGCGGTATTCAGGGTTGGCCCCATGCCGCTGCCCAGTTCGCGGTACCAGTCGCCGCCTGGCTCAACCCCGGCATTTTCCCAGAGGCGCAGTTCAGCACGGTTGGTGCCGCTATCGTCGCCCCGTGACGTGAAGGGTGCCTCGGCATTGGCAATGGCTGCGAAGGCTTCCGCTGCCGTTTTCGCGCTGCGGACGTCAGCAGGATCACTCTCCGGGCCAATCAGCACGAAATCGTTATACATGACATCAGCGCGCTCGGTGGCGTAGCCGTTTTCGACAAACCGCTTCTCGCCGGCCGTGTCATGCACCAGAAGGCTGTCGGCATCGCCCCGGCGGGCAAGTTCAAACGCCTGGCCGGTGCCCACGGCCACCACCCGTACCGCAATACCGGACGCTTCTTCAAACTTGGGCAAAATGGAGTCGAACAGCCCCGAGTTCTCGGTGGAGGTTGTCGAGGCCAGGGTAATGTAATCCTCGGCATGGGCACTGAGTGCCAGGCCCATGGCCGTCACACCGGCAAGTACCAGGTTCAGGGTTTTTTTCATTTTGTTTTCTCCGTTCGTGGGTAAGGGCATCTTTCGGAACAACTATTCGACCAGTTCGCCGGCCACAAATGCCTGTGCCTGCGGGGAAGCGGGCTGGTTGAAAAAGGTTTCAGCAACGGTGTGCTCGCGCAGCTTTCCGCCCGATAAAAACAACACATCGCCGGCAAGGCGCCGGGCCTGATGGATATCGTGGGTGGTCATCACGATGCGGGTTCCCCTCTGGTGAAAGTCATGGACGGCGGTCTCTACGGCCTTGATGGCTGCCGGATCAAGCGCAGACGTGGGTTCATCCAGAAACAGCACCTGGGGCGAAAGTGCCCAGGCCCGGGCCAGCGTCAGGCGCTGTTGCTGGCCGCCGGAGAGCAACCGGGCCGGTGTCTTTGCGCAGGCAGCCAGGCCAAAGCGTTCCAGGGCGCCAAGCGCGAGCTTGCCGCGTTCCCGCCGGGGCACATTATTTACGGCCAGTGCGTGGATGAGGTTTGCCACCGCGGATCGGCGCAACAGCACCGGTTGCTGGAATACCATGGCCTGGCGAGGGGGTGTCCCGCCGGACCACGAGACCTTCCCCTGGCTGGGCGAAAGCAATCCGTGGGCCAACCGCAGGAGCAGGCTTTTTCCGGCTCCGTTAGGCCCCATCACCAGGGTGGGGCCAATGCCGTCCAGGGTGAAGGAACAGGGCCCCAGCAGCACCTTGTCTTCATGGCTGAAGGTCACGCCCTCAAACCGCAGTGCCGGCGGAGGGGCAATGGTTGAGGAAACCCGATGTGAGGCGCTCAATGAGGTCATCCTGTCCGCCTCCTGGTCAGTTCACCGACCATGTAGGCGCCGGCGTTAATCAGCATCACCAGCGTCAGCAGCACAATGCCAAGCCCAAGTGCCAGCGGCAGGTTGCCCTTGCCGGTTTCCAGTACGATAGCGGTGGTCATTACCCGGGTAACCCCATCAATGTTGCCCCCCACCATCATTACCGCGCCCACTTCCGCGCTGGCGCGGCCAAAGCCCGCCAGCAGCACGGTTAGCAGGGCAAACCTGGCATCCCACAACAGGGTGGGCATCATGCGTGCCCGTGACATGCCCAGAGAAACAAATTGCTCCCGGTACTCGCCCAGCATCTCTTCGACCTTCTGACGCGAAAGGGCAGCCAGGATGGGTAACACCAGCACTACCTGGGCAATGACCATGGCCCCCGGCGTAAACAGAAACCCCAGTTCGCCCAGCGGGCCGGCGCGGGAAAGCAATAAATAAACCATCAACCCTGCAACCACCGGTGGTAACCCCATCAGGGCGTTGAGCATGACAATGACCCCGCCCCGCCCGGGGAAGCGCCAAAGCGCGACCGCTGCGCCAAGGGGGAACCCCAGCACAGCGGCGATCAGGACCGCCAGTAGCGACACCTGTAGCGACAGCATCACAATCTGGAACAGGGCTGTATCCAGGTTGAACAATAGCGAGAGTGCTACATAGAACGCATTGTTTTCCAAAGCTGCGTCTCCTTATTATTTGAGCATCGTGGCGTTTCTAACTACGCTTTGCACAGCCTGCTGAAATATATGCAGTCAAAAACAGCAGTATGCTTTGCCGGGCAGCAGGAGAAAGCAATGTCCCTTCCCACCTACCTCACCACCGCAGAGGCGGCCGAGTATCTGCGCCTGAAGGAGCGCAAAATCTACGACCTGGTCAGTCAGGGCGTTATTCCCTGTGTACGGGTGACCGGAAAGCTGCTGTTTCCGCGCCAGCGTATTGATCTGTGGTTAATGAACCACCTGGAGGGGGACGACGCTGTCAGCGCGCCCACGCCGCCGGTTCTGGCCGGTAGCCAGGATCCGCTACTGGAGTGGGCCGTGAAGGAAAGCGGAGCGGAACTGGCGTTGTTGTGCCAGGGCAGTGGCGATGGTGTGCAGCGGCTGATTAACGGGCGGGCGCTGCTTGCCGGTATGCATATCTGGCATGCCGAAAGCCAGCGGTACAACGACCCGGCTACACTGGGGCTGGGCGGGATGCGTGACCTGGTGCTGATCCGGTGGGCGAAACGACAACAGGGGCTGCTCCTGGCTGCCGATAATCCCCATAAACTTGCACGGTTGGAAGATATCGCCCGCCCCGGTATTCGGGTTGCCCACCGCCAGCCCGATGCCGGTGTCAGCCATTTGTTGCAGAGCCTGCTTGCCCGCCATCGAATCGATGCAGAGCAACTCGGCTGGGCTTCGCACCCGTCACTCAGTGAGGATGATCTTGCGTTAGCCATCCGGCAGGGTGAGGCGGATATCGGCATTGGCATTGAAGCGGCGGCGCGCCGGCAGGGGCTGGCGTTTATTCCTCTGAAACAGGAGCATTTCGACCTGGCCATGCGCCGTCGCCACTATTTTGAGCCGGCCATGCAGCAGCTGCTGGCCTTTGCCGGCAGTGAGCGTTTTGCCCAACGGGCCGATGCACTGGGTGGCTATGATATCCGTGAATTGGGGCGAGTGGTTTATAACGCCTGACGAGTTGCCAGGTTAGAGAGACGGGTGGAACAGGAGCCAGCATGCTTACAACCCGAAAAGAATGGGTAAGAGAGGTCAGTGGCGCGCTGGGCGATATCGGCACGCTGCTGCCCCTGAGCCTTGGCGCGATTGCGGTTGCCGGGCTTGCGCCGGTGCCTGTGCTGCTGGGGTTTGCGGTGTTTTACATTGCGACCGGTTTATATTATCGCCTGCCGATCCCGGTACAGCCGATGAAAGCGGTTGTCGCATTACTGCTGACCACCCAGGTAAGCCACGAAAGCCTGGTGGCCAGTGGTATTCTGATCGGTGCCATCATGTTGCTGTTAGGGGTGACCGGATGGATTAACCGGGTGGCTCGGCTGGTTCCGGGATCGATACTGAGCGGCCTTCAGCTGGGGCTGGGGCTTTTGCTGGCCGGCATGAGCCTGGGTTTGATGGCGACGTCCTGGCTGGCGGGTCTGGCCACGTTGCTGGTGCTGGTTCTTGTTCTGTGGCGATTACCTGCCTGGCCTGCAACGCTGATCGGGTTAGGGGTGTCTTTGGTGGTTGGCGCGGTAGCGGGGTCGCCGGGGCTTTCGCTGGCGATGCCGGATTCAGTTGCATTCCACTGGCCCGAACTGCCGGGCCTGAGTGGCTGGCAGCAAGGGTTTTCGTTATTGGCGTTGCCGCAGTTAGCCCTGACATTAACCAACGCCATCCTGCTAACCGCATTACTGGCGGGAGGCTATTTCGGAGAACAGGCTCATCGGGCTTCGCCGGCGCGCCTGTCGTTAAGCACCGGCCTGGCCAACCTCTGCCTGGTGCCCTTCGGTGCCTTGCCTATGTGCCACGGAGCCGGGGGGCTGGCGGCGCACTATCGCTTCGGTGCCAGAACCGGTGTGGCACCCGTCTTGCTGGGAGCAGGGCTGTTGCTGGTGGCTTTGATGCCGGGAGGGCTTTCGGTGATTGCGGCCATTCCCGCGGCAGGTCTGGGAGCCCTGCTGTTGGTTGCTGCTGTAGAGCTGGCGTCGTCGAAACGTCTGTGGACAGCCAGGCCGTCATGCTGGCCCGTGATAGGCGTAACCGCGCTGGTCACAGTATGGGCTGACCCGGTGTTTGGGCTTCTTGCAGGGATGATCGCGGAAGTGCTTCGGGCGGCCTGGGTGCGCCGGCAAAAGATTGCCTAGCGTACTGGCCGCCCGCTGCACTGGACACACCGGGAGGCTACTCGGATGTGCCCAGGATATCAGTGGCTGGTAGATACCCGAGCCGCCATGCCATGAAAGCGCTCTTTAATGTTTTTTACCAGTTGGCTGAACTGCTCTTTGATGTACTGGTTGCGGTATTCGGTCGCCAGGGCGATATAGTGGTCGACTTCTGCCTGGGTAACGATGTTGCTGTCTTGCTGATTCATAATGGTGCCTCCTGAGGGTAACTGGCAATTTGTATGGTGCTTATGCTACGAGCTTCCAGGCCGATCAAAAAGCGATAAATTCTAAGCGCAATGCTGAGAAAAATTCATAATAAGCGTTTGCCCCTATGCGTCGACTTCCACCTTTAAATGCCTTGAAGATGTTCGAGGCGTCAGCAAGAAACCTAAGTTTTTCAGGGGCTTCGGAGGAATTGTTCGTTACCCCTTCAGCGGTCAGTCACCAGGTTAAAACGCTTGAGAATTTTTTAGGCGTAGAGCTGTTCCATCGCAGTAACCGGAAAGTGACCCTGACTCCTCAGGGGGAGCAGTACCTGGCGTCTGTAAAGCACGCATTCGATGAGATCGAAATGGCGACGCAACGGCTCTCGGCGACCCAGGGTGCCAGCGTGGTGCAGATCAGCGTAGCGCCCAATTTCCTCATCCGGTGGTTGATGCCGCGGATGTCCCGGTTTCGCGCGTTATTTCCGGATGTCGAATTGCAGATCAATGCGTCTATGGGGTTACTGGATTTCAATCGGACCAGCACAGACATGGCGGTTTACTACGGGAATGGCGAGTGGGACGACATTGAAGTGGAGTTTCTGCGCAAAGTGATGCTGGTGCCTGTATGCGGCCCTGGCCTCCTGCAGACCGGGCCACCGCTTGAGAAGCCCTCAGACCTGGCCAATCACACGTTAATCTACGTGAGCAAGCGAACCTGGGAGTGGGATAACTGGCTGAAGAAGGCCGGGGTTGAATTTATTACCCCCAAAGGCTCCATGCAGTTATCCAGCAGCCAGTTGACTACTGCAGCGGCCCAGGAGAATCTCGGCGTGGCCCTGGCAGACCAGACCCTGATCTCCCGGGAAATCGAATCCGGCAAACTGGTGGTACCTTTTGATATCCCGCTCGATACCAAGAAAGCATTTTACCTGGTTTACCGGAAACACCGGCCGCTCACCAAAGGCATGGAAGCATTCAGGAACTGGCTGATGGATGAGTTGCAGGCGTAGTTGGCTATTGCAGTAAGGATCGTAAGGGTGCCTGAATATCAGGGCACTGCCTGGGCACCATTTGGGCACAAGCCA
>NZ_DFLY01000010.1:0-36727 GCF_002375525.1 Marinobacter sp. UBA3607
ACTTTCGGGGGTCACTTCAGTACCGGGGGTCTGACCCGCTCGTTAAAAATACCACCCGCCGGCCGCAATAAAGTGCGGGTTCAGAATATCTTCCTTGCCATACACCAACGGCTTACCATCCACAGTCTGCACCTGGCCACCAGCCGCAATAAGGATGGCGTGGGCCGCTGCGGTGTCCCATTCACTCGTGGGGCCCATGCGTGGGTATATGTCGGCATGGCCCTCGGCGATGCGGCAGAATTTCAGGGAGCTGCCGGCCTGCACGGTTTCGTGGGGGCCGAGTGTGTCGATGAAGGCGCGGGTTTCGTCGTTCAGGTGATTTTTGCTGGCGACTACCCGCAGGGTTTCCCGAGGTTCCGCCACGCGGATTCTGTGTACCCGACCAGTGCGGTCGCGCATGTGGGCGCCTTCGCCTTTGATCCCCCAGAAGGCTTCTTTCAGAGCAGGTGCCGTAACCACGCCCATCACCGGCACGCCGTCTTCGATCATGGCGATATTGACGGTGAACTCGCCGCTGCGCTGGGTGAAATCCTTGGTGCCGTCAATCGGGTCGATCAGCCAGAACCGGCGCCAGCTTTTGCGCTCTTCCCAGGGAACCTCCGTGCCTTCTTCCGAAAGAATCGGAATGTCCCGGCTGATGTTGCGCAGGCCCTTATAGATGATCTCGTGAGCCGCCTCATCCGCCGCGGTAATCGGCGAGTTGTCTTCCTTGTACCGCACCTTGAAATCGGACTCGTAGATGTGAAGCACCTTCTCACTGGCCTCATCCGCCAGCCTGATCACATCCGGAAGTATGGAGCTATAGTGCATGATTGCATCCTGCCTGACCGTTTTCCTCCATGTTAACAAACTTTGGGGGTCAGACCCCCAGTACATTTTGTGAGGTGAAATGTATTCTGGGTCTGACCCGGACTTCATGACCCGGACTTCAGGAACGCTGCAGGGAGAAGGGGTTCAGAAATTGGCGTTGCCACAGGAGGTTTGCATCTATGGTGCTCAGCGCTGCTTCGTCGCACACGTCGGCCCAGTGGGTGTTTATGGTGCTGATCAGGTGGTCGAAGATGTCTTCGGCTTCTGATGGGGATAACAGAAATGAAGGCGCAGCCTTCAGGCAGGTAGCCAGCTGGCTCAGATTGTTTTGGCCCGCAATCAGCATGGCCTGAGAGGCTTCGTTGCCTGTTCTGCCTTGGGGGCAAATGTCGTAAACCGGGGTGAGTTGAAGTTGCCGACCATCCCAGAAGGCTGCATGGTTTCTGGCGTGGTCATCCGTGTTGCCGCACAAGACGTTGAATACCAGACGGGTAAAGAGTTCTCGAAGGGCTTCAATGGGGTTTGCGAACCGGTGCCGTATGATTTCAGCGAAGTCTTCGTAACTGGCATAGCGCGCCATCATATCGTCCAGGCCCAGAATGGTGAGCGCCGATACCACGGCTTTTCTGGCCCAGCCTTTGGCTGTGTGCTCCCGGTCGAAGCGCTCGATCAGTAGGATATCCCGATTGGCCACGGAGGTCAGCCGCACCGGCGCGACACTTAGCCCCGCTATGGCTGCCAAACGCATGGCGATGTATTCGGCTTTGACTACGTTGTAGATGTCGGTAGTTGAGGAGAATTTGGCGATGTATTTTTTTCCGCCGTCTTCAATCAGTGCCTTGGGCCGGGCGCCACCGATGGAACTACCGTGGAACAACGCCTGGTCCAACTCCGGCGTTAGCGGAATTCCTTTTTCAACCCGGTCGGCCGATGCTAGCAATTCTTCAAGGGTGGCATTTTTTGCAGCTCGCGCCTCGTAGTTTGTCGGCGAACGCTGAAAATCCAGAGCTCCGATTCGGTCGGAGCCGGATTCGAGCAGGTAGGTTATTTCATCCAGCTGTGCGGGATCTATACCTGCGCCCTTCAGACCAAGGCACTTGTTAATGATCACCCTTCTGCCCCAGGCATCGGGCGCAGCATCCCGAATGCAACCGGGCATTTCCAACCCTTCAGGCGGCTGGATTACGCCCCTGCCCAATGGTAGCTCCGGTTCATAGATCGGAATGGCTGCCGGCGTTTGCTCAATTCGGCTCAAGTAACTCTTACCGTATGTGAAGCTGAGCCGACCGTTCTCCGCTTCCAGCCGGCCCGCCACAACCGGCTCAACCTGACCGGGCAGCCAGATCCAGACATACGCTTCGTTATCAGAAATCATCATCCACTTCCGGCCTTGGTTTTCTTGCCGACTTTGGCAGCAAGGCCAGCGTCTGTTTTGCAGTGGCCAGAGCCCTTCCAAGCGCTGCAGGATCCTCCTCAAAAAGAGGGATCGAAAGAATCGTAGCCACCTCGAACACCGCACCAATGGCGCAGGCTGGGTCTGCTTTTTCGATACGCTGAAGCATGCTTCGAGATATGCCCGCCCGCTCTGCCAGCTCCTGTGCTGTCAGTTTTTGCCGGAGGCGCTCACTTCGGATGGACGTAGCGAGCAGCTCGAGGGCTGTTCGATTGTATCTGGAATATGGCCTGCTACTTATTTTCGACATAGTGATTTATTAAAAACTCATGTTAAACCTTTATGAGTAATTAATAACTCATTATGGTGAAATTGCAACCCGCCAGCTTTCAAAACGGGGTCAGACCCCCAGTACATTTTGTGAGGTGAAATGTATTCTGGGTCTGACCCGGGGTTGAAATTTTGGCGCAGCTGGGGCAGATTGTTGCGCTTTCAAATTAATCCACAAGGAATGTGTGATGCCCCGCCGACCAAGGATTTGTCCGGCCGGGATGCCCCAGCATGTGATTCAGCGGGGCAATAACCGGCAGGTTTGTTTTCAGGATTTGTCTGATTTCGCCACCTATTCGATGTATCTCACGCGCTACCAGGAGAAGTTCGAGGTAGATATTCACGCGTGGGTGTTCATGACCAACCACACTCACCTGCTGGTAACGCCGAAGACTGATGACGGGCTGTCGGCTTTTATGAAGTCGATCGGGCAGTCTTACGCGCAGTATTACAACGCCCGGTACGAGCGCACCGGTGGCTTGTGGGAGGGGCGTTTCAAGTCTTGCCTGGTGGATACCGAGGAGTATTTCCTTCAATGCCAGCGCTACATTGAACTGAACCCGGTGAAGGCGGGCATGGTGGATTACGCCGGCGAATACCAGTGGTCCAGCTACCTGTGCCATGCCTACGGCAGCGGTTCGCGCTTTCATGTGCCCCACCCTTGTTACCTGGAATTGCAGCCGGATGCCGATCAGCGGCTGGCGAGTTATCGCAATTTTGTCGCCAGCCCGATGGCGGAGGCGGTGGAAGACCAGATTCGCTATTCCGCGATTGCCGGGCTGGCGCTGGGTTCTGAGGGATTCCAGGAGCGTATGAAGGAGCGGTATGGGGATGCTGCGGGTATCGGGACGGCGCCGGTGGGGTTTCGGCGGGAGCGGGTTTCCTGGATTTGATTCATACGTGCCTCGACTGGCAATCTTTGCCATAATTTACCGTCAGGAGGGCTTATTTATGGCAACCATGAACATTTCCCTGCCCGAAGCCATGAAACACTGGGCGGAGCTGCAAGCGCAATCCGGGCGCTATTCGAATACCAGCGATTACGTGAGGGATCTGATTCGCAAGGATCAGGACAGATTGCGTAAGGTTGAAGAACTGCAGGCTCTCGTTACCGCCGGCATTGCCAGCGGGCCGGGAACACGCTCTATGGATGAGCTGAGAGCTGTTGCTAAAAAGCTAGCCATGGAGCGAGAGGATTGGGTTTAGCTGCGTTTTGCAGCCTGCCGCGTCAAATCTCCACCTCCTCAAACAACTCCGGCACCTCCGCATGCCAGCCAAATTTCTCCGTGATGCGCTTGCGCATGGTATCGCTGGCGACCATTTCGCCGTGGGTAACGTACACGCGCTCGGGTTTCAGGTGGCCCTGCTCCAGCCAGGCGAGGATTTCATTGTAGTCGCCGTGGGCACTCATGGAATTCAGGTTGTGGATTTCGGCTTTCACGGGCCAGTATTCGCCGTGGATTTTCACGTCTTCGGCGCCGTTTACCAGCGCATCGCCACGGGTTCCGGGGGCCTGGAAGCCGGCGAAGACGACACTGTTGCGCGGGTTCGGCAACAGGGTTTTCAGGTGATGCAGCACACGACCGCCGCTGGCCATGCCGCTGGCAGAGATGATGATGCAGGGGTAGCGGGCGGCATCCAGCTCGATGGATTCTTCCACCGTGCGCACGAACTGGGTTTTATCATCAATCAGTTCGCACTGGGCATGGTTCAGTTTGTGCTCTTTATGGTGCTTGATGAAGATTTCCGTGGCTTTGATGGCCATGGGGCTGTTCAGGTACACCGGCAGTTTGGGAATTTTTCCCTCGCCCATCAGTTTGTGCACCACATATAGCAACATCTGCGCACGACCCACAGCGAACGCGGGCATCAGCGTGATACCGCCACGCCCGGCCGTCTTGGTGATAATCTCCGCCAAATCCCGCTCCGGATCAGACTCACCATGGGTGCGGTCGCCGTAAGTGGATTCGCACACCAGCACATCCGCCTTCTGTAACGGCTCCGGCGGGCGCATGATGATGTCATCCTGCCGGCCCACATCGCCACTGAACACCACGGTACGGTCCGCACCTTTGTGGTGAACATGCACGCACGACGAGCCCAGAATGTGCCCGGCTGGAGTGAAGGTAACTTCAAAGCCTTTCACCGGCTCGAATTTCTCGTGGTAATGCAGGGATTCGAAGTGCTTGAGCGCTTCCCAGGCATCCTTCTCGGTAAACAGCGGCTCCGGGTGTTCGTGTTTGGAAAACTTCTTCCGAAACGCGTACTTGGCATCCTCTTCCTGCAGGAAACCTGCATCCGGCAGCAGCACTTTGCAGAGCTCATGGGTGGCCTTGGTGCAGTATATCTTGCCCTTGAACCCGTTCTTCACCAGCGCCGGCAGGTACCCGGAGTGGTCAATGTGCCCATGGGTGAGCACCACCGCATCAATGGTGGAAGGATCCACCGGAAACTTCGCCCAGTTCCGCCGCCGCAGAGTTTTCACGCCCTGATACATGCCGCAGTCGACCAACAGGCGATGGGAGTCATCTGAAAGCAAATAACGGGAGCCCGTTACGGTGCCAGTACCACCAAGGAAGCGAAGTTTCATAGGCGTGTATGTCCTTGTCTGCCGAATGATATTTCCAGCTTACCCCGTACTGCGGGTCAGACCCAAAAACATTTTGCGGGGTGAAATGTATCGGGGGTCTGACCCCCAAGTCGGTTTTTCTTGATCTTTGGCAAGAATGGCCTGCGGGCATGTCTATATTCTTGGCACAATTTTCAGATAGTAGGGTGCGAGATGCTGCGGAAGTTGTGTTTGGGTGGGTTGGTGGTGGCCGGAATGATGACGGCGCCGGTGGCGTTTTCTCAGTCGATTTACCAGGCCATGGCAGAGCTGGAAACGATTATGGCCGATGATGCCCGCCGCGAAGCGGCCTATGCGGCGGGCCAGGAGCGCATTCTGTTTTGCGGCTCCTGCCACGGGAAAGACGGCAACAGCAAGCGTGACTACATCCCGAACCTGGCAGACCAGCACCCGCTCTACCTGTTCGAACAATTCGAAAAGTTCGGCAACGGCCAGCGCGAAGACTATGTGATGAGCAATCTGGCAAAAGTTCTCACTGTGGAAGATCGCATTAACATTGCCGTGTACTACTCACAGCAAGAAGCCAAACCTCGCACCAGCCCTGCCCCCGCACTGGTAGACGCCGGCCGCGCCAAGTTCCAGACCAAGTGCTCCGCCTGCCACGGCAAAGATGCCGAAGGCTTCCGCGATATGCCGCGCCTGGCTGGCCAACCGTCGGAATACATCAAGATCGCCCTGAAGCGCTTCAAAGAAATGGACCCCGCGGTGCAGAGCTCACCGATGATTGGGATTGCCGCCCCGTTAACGACCGGAGATGTTGAGGAGCTGGCGGCGTTTTTGACTACCTTGTGATTTTGGGGTGGGGGTCAGACCCCCGGTACATTTGGTGGGGTGGAATGTATCCGGGGTGCTCTTCATAGGCCATCTGGACAAAACCCACGAAAGCAACTAAAGTTAGTCGCAATAAAGGGAGCCCTACTGATGTCAAAGCAAGGAAAGCTACTGGCGAAACTACTGAATAAGCAATCGACGTTTACCTGGCAGGAACTAGCAACGCTTCTAAAAAGTCTCGGCTATCGGCAAATTGAAGGGCAAGGCAGTCGTGTCAAGTTCTACAACGGAGACCCAAAAGCGCTGATTAACCTTCACAAACCGCATCCAGGCAATGAGCTAAGAGCTTATGCGAGGCGCCAGATAATCGAGAACCTTAAATCCGGAGGGCTGATTCAATGAGCAGCATGCTGAAATATAGAGGCTACTACGGCTCGATTGAAGTGAGCACGGAAGATAACTGCCTGTTTGGAAAATTGCAGTTCATTCGAGCACTGGTTAATTATGAAGGAGAAACAGTCGCAGAGCTTGAGAAAGCCTTTCAGGAAGCGGTTGACGACTATCTGAACACTTGCGAAGACCAGAACATAAAACCTGAAATACCCTGCAAGGGTTCATTTAATGTCCGAGTTGGCCACGATTTACACTTGGCGGCGAGCGTCGCTGCCCGGCGCCAAAGCATCTCTCTGAACGATCTCACTCGCAACGCTCTCAGCGAGTATCTGGAGCACCACCCTTGAAGCCCCACAGTCCGGTACATTTGGTGGGGTGGAATGTACCTGGGATGCAGGTCCGTGTCTGTCCATGATCACCAAATCAGATGCACACCAGGCAGCATGCGCTTGTGTAGGATGCGGATAATTTCAACAACATGGTCGGTGGCAAACCGATAGAATATGATGTGGCTTCCCTGAGGGTACTGCCGGTAGCCTGGACTTATCTCATCGCAGGCCTGCCCCAGGTTTGGATTCTCACCCAGAAGGTGGAAGCATTGATCAAACTGAAGAATATAGTGGTTTCGTTGATCCCGGCCCCATTCACGCTCCGTGTATAGGGCAATAGATTTGAGGTCAGCTTTGGCCTTCCTGGAAAGCTTGAAACCTGGCATCAGCGTTCTTCGTTGTCCAATTCACGAATAAACGAGTCATAGGAGTAGTCTTCGAAACCACTGTCCTCGCCTTCCTTGAGCAGTTTACGAAGTCTAGTCAGGCGTGCTTCAGACTCTTCAAGCAGGCGCAATGCAGCACGAACGACTTCGCTGGTAGAGCTGTATCGGCCATTTTTGAGCTGTTCTGCAATGAACGTATCAAAATGCTGGCCTAGAGTGATGCTGGTGTTTTTCATGGTGCCACCTCGACAGTACCAATAATTGGTATATTTTGGTCCAGGTGGCATAACAATTCAATCCATGGTCAGGCGAGTGCCGGTCAGGCCCGTGCCTGTCCTTGATCAGCCCTCAAAAGCCCAAAAACAGCATATCCAGTGCTGCGACAATCTCATCCTGCAGCTCAGCAAGGCTACCGGAGCAAAAGCGCAACTCAGTTTCCGGTACAGCGGCTATATATTGAGTAGCCATGACGACTTCCATGTCGTTGATGCTGAACACCGGATTGAGCCTCTGCGCAGGGAATGGCGCCGACGATTTGGGCAGTAACGGCACGACTACTCGTGTGTTCAAGCCACTGAGAAGGTCGGACTGTACATCCAGCAGGTACCCTGCTCCTTCTTCATTTTCAAAAATATCGAAACGGGACATCAGAACTGCCGATGTCGCGCAAGAGGCAAGCCGTTGGCTTCAACGTAGGCATTCGAGCTTTCAATCGCCTCGGCATTCTCGTTAAGCCATTTGCTCCGCTTATGAAGTTTGACTGCTTCCGCAATTCCTGCCTCTGCAGACCGCGAGACATTGATTCCAAGGGATTTTGCCTCTTTAAGAAGAGCGCTATCCAGCGACAGATTCGTCGGTTTACGTACGGATTTCGCAACTTCAGTAGTTCGCATGGCATGCCCCCTCGAACAGTATTTGAATCAGTATATGCGCATGGCTATTGGGCATCAACAGTGAACAGACAATGTATCGGGGGTCTGACCCCGCTACACCACCATAGTCCGAAACGTCAGATTTATCCGCGGCGTTTGCACCGCCTTTGTCGCCGGGAGGCTGTGCTGCCAGAAGGCCTGGGTAGTGCCTTTCATCACCAGCAAGCTACCGTGTTCCAGCATTAGCTTTATTTGATCCTTGCTCTGCTTGTGCCGGAATACAAACCGCCGGGGCGCCCCGAGACTTAACGAGGCAATCGTGCCGTGCTTTTCCAGTTCGGCCTCGTCATCACTGTGCCAACCCATTGTCTCCTCGCCATTGTGATAAAGGTTGAGCAGGCAGGAGTTATAGCGCTCGCCACTGTGCTGCTCGACCAGCGCTTTCAACTCCGCCAGCACCGGAACCCAGGGCAGCGCCTGCTTGGTGGCCCTTGAATAGGTATAGGCAAACGGCTGGTCGCCATACCAGGCCACCTTGCGACGGGTGACTACCGGGCGGCCGAACATCACCAGCTCGTCGTGGGCCCAGGGGATTTCCTCCAGCAAACGCCGGAAGAAATCATCCGCCTGCCCTTGCCCCATCACTACCCCGTGATAGCGGACATCACCATCGTATGGCAGCAGGTTTTCTGGCGGGGTGAATTGGTCAAAGAGATCCATAATGCCCTCGTTAATTAACAAGTGCCTGTCCACGGGATCTTGCAGTATATTAGCCGCCCAATTTATAAGGAATCACGGCCATGCTGAGTGTAAACGAGTACTTCGACGGCAACGTAAAATCCATCGCCTTCCAGGGCGAGACACTACCTGCCACCGTGGGCGTCATCAGCCCGGGTGATTATGAGTTCGGTACCAGCCAAAAGGAAGTGATGACGGTTGTCAGTGGTGCGCTGACGGTTCAGCTGCCGGGCAGTGAGAACTGGGTTCGATACGATGCCGGAAAGGCTTTTGAGGTGGCCGCGAATACCAGTTTTAAGGTGAAGGCTGAGGTGGATACGGCTTACTTCTGCACTTACGAATAAGGTCGCCGGGGGTCTGACCCGGTTATTTGGCAGGCTAGTGCCTGTCCGCGCCCCCAAAGCCGGAGTGTAAAAGCTCGCAATTGTTGACCCCCAGTAAACTCAAAAGTAAACTCGCCTGATGTACAAACTAACCTACAAAAAGTCAGCCCTGAAAGCCCTGCAAAAAATGCCTAAAACAAAGGCGTTAAAAATGCATCAGGAGCTTACAAATATGGCTCAAGCCCCATATACCTATGAAGGCGACTGGAAACCAATGAAAGGCCAGCCCTTCTGGAGGCTGAGGCAAGGGAGTTATCGGGCAATATGCCGTATTGATAACGGTGAATTGGTGGTACTGGTGCTGAAGATAGGCGCAAGAGGAGACGTTTACAAATGAGTGCTCAAATTATTGAACGAGAAGGCAAACCAGAATATGCCGTGGTTCCCTACAACGAGTATCTCGAGCTGCTGGCACTTGCTGAAGATGCGCAGGATGCTGCAGACGCCAGCGCTGCAATGAAGGAGCTGGCTACAGGCGAGGATGAAACCGTTCCGGGAGACATTGCCGAACGCCTGATAACCGGGAAAGAACACCCTGTGAAGATCTGGCGAGAATACCGCGGGCTGACCCAAGAAGCCCTTGGCAAGGCGGCCGGAGTTGGCAAGTCATACATCAGCCAGATTGAGAACACTGGCAAAACTGCGTCCACCAAAGTTCTGAAAGCCCTGGCCGAGGCGCTTGATGTTGGGATGGACGATTTAGCTTAGTTATAAATACAAAATCTCGATGCCCTTTCTTCTCACAAGGTTCAACAATTTCAGTGATGCTCCGGCAGGCTTTTTCTCACCCGTCTCCCACTTCTGAACGGTTGAAACACTCACGTTAAGAATGGCAGCAAACACAGCCTGACTCATACGGGTCTGGCTGCGAATATTCCGGATTTCTTCCGGCGGGAGCTCTCTACTGTCAGTGCGACACAGCTCTTCGTATTCGCCGAGTTGGGTCAGGCTAGTGCCTGTCCATGATCATTCGCCGGCTCCCGATGAGCACGGGCAGTCAAGTCCACACCCAGGGCGCGGGTCACTGTGAGCATGGTTTTCAGGGTAGGGTTGCCCTGCTCGCTAAATGATCGATACAGCTGCTCACGGGAAAGCCCCGTTTCACGGGCCAGTTCTGTCATCCCCTTCGCCCGAGCCACCACACCCATGGCTTTGGCGATGTAAGCCGTATCACCGGTCTCCAGGGCATCGGCGAGAAAAACCGCAATCGCGTCCTCACTATCCAGCGCCGCTGCTGGATCGTAATCGTAAATCTTGTCGCTCATGACGCCTCCCACTCTGCTTGAAGTAGACCCGATACCCGGGGCCATGATGAATGCGCAGCTCGCAGACACCCTGCCCTACCGGCTTTACATCCCCTGGCAAACCATTGGCCAGCCGAAATATACGCGCTGCAATCAACGCCTTGCCACGCTGGTCACGGAGTTTGCGCTCCCACTTTCGATATGTGTCCGTTTGCTTGACTTCTAGCATGAGTCAACTGTAGTTCTTAAACTACAACAATGCAAGGCAAAAGAAATGGACAACAGAGAGTGGGGGGCTAGTGCCGGGGGGCTAGTGCCTGTCCAAGGGGGGGGCTACTTGGTGGGGGTTGGCATTGCGGTGTCTCCCTGGACGGTTCCTGCGAGGTATTGAGCAAGATTGGGGCCATGATTGCATACCGCGTGCCCGGAGCCTGCTCCGGGAATTGGCTTGTGCCTGTCTATGATCATCAACTACCACTGCCCGTGCTTTTACAGAGGAATGGCCAGATGAGTCCCATCAGGAAGCTCAATATCCAAACGGACTTTCGCTCCCGCACTCTCCACGTATCGCTTAATAGATGATAGCTTCAAGTCTTTACCAGCCTTTTCCATATTCGCAATCGTAGGCTGGGTCACACCCATGGCCTCCGCCAGATCCTTCTGGGTTTTCTGCAATAATGCACGCACCTCGCTGAGACGAATCTCCATAAGTATGCGATCAGCCTTTAGCTGCGCCTGCCTGACAACTTCCGGCTTTTCGTTAGCCAGCAGTGTGTCCAAAGAACTTGCCATATCAGATTCCTCCCTTGAGCATTTCCAAATGGGCGCTAAATTCTCGATCTGCCAGTGGAATCATCTCATCATAAAACCGCTTGTCTTTCCCTGTCTTCTCACCAGCACAGAGAATTATGCCTGTACGGGCAGGATCGAATGCAAAGAATGCCCGAATGGGCCTGCCTTTACTTTGCACCCGCAGTTCTTTCATATTGCTGTGCACAGATCCATAAACGCTGTCGGCGTGCGGCCGGGATAACATTGGGCCTTTCTCTCTAAAACGAGTATTGCCGCCAGAACATTTTCCCTATCCACCTCGCCAAGTGAAAAGTACCAATCATCGAACCGACAAGTTGTTTCAATTTCCCACATAGCCGCCCCTAACTATAGCTTTAAAGCTATATTCATTGCAATTTATACACATCCAGGCCACCCCCCCTTGCTGTATATTTATACAGCTGTATACTTGTACAATAATCAAACACTGTCAACAGTCACGGAAGACAAGGACTTCACCATGCCCAAAGCCAGAGCGGAACTGGTCAGCGTTTCAGATACCCCCTTCTACCACGTGATCTCACGCTGCGTGCGCCGCACATTCCTGTGCGGGCAGGACCGCGCCACCGGGCGCTGTTATGAGCACCGGCGGGGCTGGATTGAAGAGCGAATCCGGCTTCTGGCATCTGTGTTCGCGGTAGATGTTGCCGCTTATGCGGTGATGTCGAATCACTACCACCTGGTGGTGAAGCTCAGCCCGGATGAGGTGGAGCCGTGGAGCATGGATGGGGTGCTGGTAGAGCCGGAGCAGCCTTTACAAAGGGCCACCACTGGTACAGCGATATCATCGGGGCGACGAGTTGTGTGCTGCAGAGCTTCGGCGAGTGGAGGAGTACTCGGAAACCTTCCGGCAGCGGTTGGCGGATTTGAGCTGGTTTATGAAATGCCTGAATGAACCAATTGCGAGGCAAGCCAACCGGGAAGATGAGTGCACCGGTCACTTCTGGGAGAGTCGATTCAAATCCCAGGCGCTGGACACCGAAGAGGCCCTTCTCTCCTGCATGGCCTATGTCGACCTGAATCCCATCCGCGCCGCCATGGCAGAGACACCGGAGACTTCCGACCACACCAGCATCAAAGAACGCATTCATCCTACCTTTGATCTGGCGGAAGCTATTGCACGGCAAACGGAACAGCAGGCACTGAATGATTTTGCGGTGCCGCTAAAACCACTGCTGGGTTTTGAAGGCGTGATTCGAAACGGCTTCCAGCGCGGGATCCCATTCAGCTTTGAAGATTACCTGGAACTGGTGGATTGCACCGGGCGCATCAGCCGGAGCGACAAACGCGGCTGTATTGACGAAAACGCGCTGCCGATTCTGGAACGGCTGAATCTGGACCCGGAACGGTGGTGCCACCGGGCGACTGCCTTTGAAGGTAGCTATCAGGATTATCGAAATCCTGGGCGGCGACGACAAGCGGCTTAGGCTCCCTCCCCTTCTTTCTCAAATTTAACTATCGGCGGACCTGCCGAGCACTTCACTCGCCTAGAATCCAGGAATTTCCAGGATTCGCCGCGAGTTGCTGGCGCTGCTTTGCCATAACCCCGAATTAGACGCAGTAAACAAACGGCCAGAAACGACAAAGGCCCGGGGTCGAAACCGCCGGGCCTTTGGGGGTCTGGTCAGGCTAGTGCCTGCCCATGATCCACCATGTGCCCATGATCCACCATGATCACAAATCACACTATTGTGGCATCAAACTCGGATGCCTAGGGAAAAAGCCGTGCTCCCAAAATCGAGGTTTAATGTTATACCCAACCTCCTCAACATAGAAATCATAATCTTGCTTCATGAGATAGTGATAAGTAAAGACATCAAAAATCCAGAGGATAGAGAAAATTGCGAGAAAAACACAAAAAACGCGAACAAAAATACCTTTAACAACCATTATGCCTAATTTCTCTATGCCAACTTTAGCTCTAGTTTCAAAATTAATGCCCCCCCAAAAACCCGATAGCACTAGAAAACCAACTAGCATAGATGCCGGAGCTATAAAAACTGACGATACACCAGCATGTACTAGAGCCGCACTCACCGACAAAGTCAGCCCGACCATAATAGAACCATTATACTTTCCATTAAATCTTGACTTTGCCCTAAAAAACTGAAAAACCCCGTGAAACAATACAACAGATAATGCAACAATAATCCCCCAACCATATTCCGCAGCCCACATTAAATACATATTGTGAGGATGCGCAAATTTTACAAATTTTTTATATTCGTCGGTTATTATATCGTGCGTAATCCAAGACTGAACACCCAAACCTAGAGGGAACTTCTCGAGACTCATAGCCCAAGACTCTCGAATCTGGACCAATCTGTCAGTATTATCAGTTCGGATACCTCGTACCGCCCCACCGTCAAAGGCATATGAATCGTAAACCAAGGTAGGGATAACAAGCGACAAGAAGAACCACACTACCACCCCAAAAAAGGCTTGGCAAAAAAACACTTTGAAGTATGAAAAAGAAGACTTATAAAATATAGCCAAACAAATAATCGAAGACAAAAGCAGGGCTAACAATGTGCCTCTTGCTGACGACATAAATACCAACCACCACCACAAAGCAGCACCTGTATAAACTAAACTTAACCATAATTTATTTTTATTCAGCGAAAAACACAGAACTGATAGAGGCATAATGGGAAGCAACCAAGTTGCCAGGTGCCCCCAATGCCTAACATTGACAAAACCCCAAGGCAAAAATTCTGAAAAACTTTTTACACGATCAAGAATCACAAAGAGATATACGTTAACTGCCATAAGCCCATAAAAAAGAACTCCAATAGCTGCAACTAAAACAAGAGCCCTGACATAGAATTCATAAAACCCAACGTTAGCCAACAAATTTCCAACAACAAAAAAACCCAAGAAATAAAAAGCATACATAGCTGGCTCAGACCACCCAGAGATGGCATTACCACCTACCCAACCAAAAATCAAAAAAGCAAAAAACAGAACAAGAACAGAAAAAAACCTCTCCAAAGAAAACCAATACATCAAATAAAAGCAAGTAAACAAACTGATAAAAAATAGAAAAATTACAAGAACAATCCGTTGAGCGTCGTATCCATTGTAAACGAAGGGAAGATACTCTGAGAACAGCGAAAAACCTAAAGCTAGAAAAAGCAGCCCGAGGATACAAAGACGCCCAAGATTCATTAGCATCATTGATATAACACTCGCAGAAAATTGGAGAACCAAAATAAAAATACCCGGTTCGTCAACCGGGCATTCTTTATAACTCACTCAAAAGACACTTGCACTCACGCTTCTTTTAGCTTTCGTCACATCCGGTCGGCGTATAAGAACTTTTCCAGGTTGTCGGGCGATTAGAAATAGCGCACTCCCAGCTGCCGTCTGAGAGCCTGTTCAGATTAATCTTGGCGTTCGCAACGTTTGGGTTCCCTTCAAGAGTACAAACAATAGCACCATCAATGGGCAGCGTTGTCGTACCTGCAGTGTATGCCGCTGAAGTTACCGTGCAACGATCAGAGTCTTTAAGGCCTAAAACTGAAAGAGCATTCTGACCCAGATCGTCTCCATTGTTAATGGCAAGTTCATAGGCTGTTTTACCAGGCGACACCTCGGCCAAGCCAGCTGCAACCTGAGACTTCGCTGTGTAGTCCTGATACTGCGGAATAGCAATCGCCGCCAAAATACCAATAATCGCCACAACGATCATCAGTTCGATCAGAGTAAAACCCTGCTGACCTTTGTTCATCTGAATCTTTTGCATGTTATCAACCTCAAGAGTTGTCATTTTTCGTTTATCCAGCTCCGGGGCGGTGGAGCTTTGCCCCGTTTCCGCGCTGAGCGTGATGTAACTTAAGCAGGCCCCATGCCAAATGCAAGAAAATGTTAAAAAACAGCGTTCATACAGTGACTTAAATCAAGAAACGCCAGTCAACACCCTCCCATGGCAAAAAACGTGTGCCGCCCACCGTCCACAGGTGACAATTTTCGTCACCCTAAAATTGACAATCCCAGACACGCCACTTTTCCTTACACGTCCTTGAGAAAGATCAAACCTGAGACACACCCCGCTTTCCAAAGCCGTACCATCCATCTAAACTCTGGTTCATAAATCCGAGATTCAGCCACTTATAAGACTTTCCTCAGAGCATTTATGGCGAGCAGCAACCGAAACGTGACGCTGACGGGCCTGGCCCGTCGATTTGTGGAAGACGGGCTTCTGGATGAAGACGTGGCGAAGGATGCCTTTCTTCAGGCCTCCAAGAACCGTATTCCGCTGATCACCTACCTCACCCAGAACGACCTGGCCGACAGCCGCAGGCTGGCGTTTTCTGCCGCCATGGAGTTTGGTGTGTCGGTACTGGACCTGGACGCCTTTGCCCCGGAAATGCTGCCGGAGAAAACGGTCGACGAGAAGCTCATCCGCAAACATAACGCCCTGCCCCTTTATAAGCGTGGCAACCGGTTGTTTGTGGCTATTTCAGACCCCACCAACCTGCAAGCACTGGACGAAATCAAGTTCAACACCGGCTTGAGCACAGACTCGATTCTGGTGGACGACGCCAAGCTGCGTACCGCCATCGATAAATACCTGGAGAGCCACGACTCCACCATGGGCGACCTGGAAGACGCCGATTTGGAAGGAGTGGAGACTGAAGGCGGTGATCAGGAAGACGAAAAGGCCGTCACTGCCGAGGTGGATGACGCGCCCATCGTAAAGTATGTGAATAAGATGCTGCTGGATGCCATTCGCGGCGGCGCATCGGATGTGCACTTTGAGCCTTACGAAAAGTCCTACCGTGTTCGATACCGTACCGACGGCATTCTGAAAGAGATTTCCCGCCCGTCCATCAAGCTGGCACCTAAGATTTCTGCCCGGGTGAAGATTATGGCGCAGCTGGATATCTCCGAGCGCCGGGTGCCCCAGGATGGCCGGATCAAGATGAAGCTGTCCAAAACCAAGGCCATCGACTTCCGGGTTAACACCCTGCCCACGCTGTGGGGCGAGAAGATTGTGTTGCGGATTCTGGACCCCAGCCAGGCCAAGTTGGGCATTGATGTACTGGGTTATGAAGAAGACCAGAAGCAGCTCTACCTGGATGCACTGGAACAGCCTCAGGGCATGATCCTGGTTACCGGACCGACCGGTTCCGGTAAAACCGTTTCCCTGTATACCGGCCTGAACATTCTGAACACCACCGAACGCAACATTTCCACGGCCGAAGACCCGGCGGAGATCAACCTGGAAGGCATAAACCAGGTAAACGTTAACAACAAGGTGGGTCTGGGGTTTGCGGAGGCGCTTCGGGCCTTCCTGCGGCAAGACCCGGACGTGATCATGGTGGGTGAGATCCGGGACCTGGAAACCGCCAACATTGCCATCAAGGCGGCTCAAACCGGCCACCTTGTACTGTCCACCCTGCATACCAACAGCGCAGCGGAAACCCTGACCCGGATGATGAACATGGGCGTGCCGGCGTTCAACATCGCCACCTCGGTTAGCCTGATCATTGCCCAGCGTTTGGGTCGGCGGTTGTGTAATGGCTGCAAACAGCCCGCGGATATTCCGGCGGATGTGCTTTTGCAGGAAGGGTTCACACAAGAACAAATTGATACAGGCTTCACGTTGTACCGCCCCAAGGGCTGTGATAAATGCAATGGGGGATACAAAGGCCGCGTTGGTATTTACGAGGTGGTCAAGATTACAGACGAGCTGGCCAACATGATTATGGAAGAAGCCAGTTCCATAAAAATAGCAAAGCAGGCTCAGGCGGAAGGCTTCCGCACACTACGGCAGTCCGCCCTTCTGAAGGTAATTCAGGGGGTGACCAGCCTTGAGGAAGCCAACCGCGTGACGAAGGATTAAGCATGGCAGAAAAAGTGCAGAAGCTGGAATCGTTTGTTTGGCAAGGCAAAGACCGCAAAGGGAATAAAGCCAAGGGCGAGATCATGGGTTCTAACCTTGCCCTGGTGAAAGCCCAGTTGCGCAAGCAGGGGGTGATTCCGGACAAGGTCAAGAAAAAGCCCAAGCCGTTGTTCGGCGGCAGCAAGAAGATTACGCCGTTCGACATTGCCATGCTCACCCGCCAACTGGCCACCATGATGAAGGCTGGTGTGCCGTTGGTGCAGAGTTTTGACATCGTGGCTGATGGCCTTGAGAACAAAGGCCTGCAGGAACTTGTGGTTAGCATCCGGAATGATATTTCTTCCGGTTCCGGCTTTGCTGCGTCTTTGCGCAAGCACCCGAAATACTTCGATGATTTGTATTGCAACCTGGTGGATTCCGGTGAGAAGGCCGGTGCATTGGAGGCCATGCTGGATCGGATTGCGACTTATCTTGAAAAGACGGAATTGCTCAAGAAGAAGGTCAAGAAAGCCATGACCTATCCCATCGCCGTTATTGTGGTGGCAATTGTGGTTACCGCGATTCTGTTGGTGAAGGTGGTGCCGCAGTTCGAGAGCCTGTTCCAGGGCTTCGGCGCAGAACTGCCGGTGTTTACCCAGATGGTGGTGCGATTATCCGAATGGCTGCAAACCTGGTGGTTTGTCGTGCTGCTGGGCATTGTGGGCACCATCTTCCTCTTCAAAGAATCCAAAAGGCGTTCCCAAAAGTTCTCAGATATTGTCGACAAGTACGTGCTGAAACTGCCGGTTGTGGGCGAAATCCTCGACAAATCCGCCGTCGCCAAATTCGGCCGGGTGCTATCCACCACCTTCGCCGCCGGTGTACCGCTAGTCGACGCCCTCGATTCCGTAGCCGGGGCCACCGGTAACGCGGTTTATCGCGATGCCATCCAGCGTATCAAGAACGATGTTTCCAGCGGTACCCAGCTACAGGCTTCCATGCGCCAGCAGGACATCTTCCCTGTGATGGCAGTGCAGTTGACCGCCATTGGTGAAGAATCCGGTAACCTGGATGAAATGCTGCAGAAAGTAGCCGAGCACTACGAGGCGGTGGTGGACGACATGGTGGACAACCTGACTGCCCTGATGGAACCCATGATCATGGCGGTTCTCGGCGTGCTGGTAGGTGGCCTGATCATTGCCATGTACCTGCCGATCTTCCAGATGGGTCAGGTTGTTGGCTAAACACCGGCCCGTTCCTGCTCCCCGCTTCTTCGGGGAGCAGGCATTCTCCCAACATTTCCAATGAGTTCCTGAATGCCCTCTCTAGACGTATTCCTCAACACCCCCTGGCTCCTCTACCTGACCGTAACCCTCGTCTCCCTCTGCATCGGCAGCTTCCTGAACGTGGTCATCCTGCGCCTGCCCAAAATTATGCACCAGGACTGGCGTTGCCAGTGCGAGGAATTCCTGGAGGTTCCGGAGGCGCAGCGCAAGAAAGAAGAAACCATCACCCTGTCCAAACCTGCCTCCACCTGCCCTTCCTGTGGCCACAAGATTCGGGCCTGGGAGAATATTCCGGTGGTGAGCTGGCTGTTTCTGGGGGGCAAGTGCTCTTCCTGCAAAACCCGGATTTCTGTGCGCTATCCGCTGATTGAAGCCGTTACCGCAATATTTTCGGTAGTTACCGTGTTCCTGCTGGGGCCGACCGAAGCCGCGCTCTGGGCGTTGCTGCTGGTGTGGGCGCTGGTAGCGTTGACGGTGATTGATTTTGATACCCAGCTTCTGCCAGACAGCATCACCCTGCCGCTGATGTGGCTGGGCCTGGTGCTGAATTATTTTGGCGTGCTGACGGATTTCGAGAGCGCCTTCTGGGGTGCTGTGGCGGGGTATTTGTCGCTGTGGTCGGTGTATTGGTTATTCAAGCTGGCCACCGGCAAGGAAGGTATGGGCCATGGGGATTTCAAGTTGCTGGCGGCGCTCGGGGCCTGGCTGGGATGGCAGTTGTTGCCGGCAGTGATTTTGTTGTCCTCTCTGGTGGGGGCTGTGGTTGGTATTGCGTTGATGGTATTCAAGAAGCATGGGCGTGAGGTGCCGATTCCGTTTGGGCCTTACCTCGCCGCCGCTGGGCTGCTGGGACTTTGGTTTGGGGCGGAGATTCAGGCGGCCTGGTTTGGGTTTTTGGGAGTTTGATGCGTGAGGATTATTGGCTTAACAGGCGGTATCGGCTCCGGAAAATCTACCGTGGCGCGGCTATTTGGCGAACTGGGCGTGCACTGGGTGGATGCCGATAACGTGGCCCGTGAAGTTGTGGAACCGGGCCAGCCGGCACTGGCGCAAATTGCAGAGCATTTTGGTGCTGAGGTGTTGCAGGCGGATGGTTCGCTGAACCGCGCCTTGTTGCGGGAGCGGGTGTTTGCGGAACCTGCGGAGCGGGAGTGGCTGGAGCAGTTGTTGCACCCGGTGATTCGGGAGGAGCTGGTTCGCCAGCTGCATAACCCTCCCAGCCTTTCGGCTAAGGGCAACTCCGGCGATTATCCGTTACCTTATGTTCTGCTGGTATCTCCCCTGCTTCTGGAAACCAATCAACATCAGCTGGTTGAGCAGTTGATTGTGGTGGATGTGCCGGAGGAGGTGCAGCTGGAGCGCACTATGGCCCGCGACGCCAATTCCCGGGAACAGGTGGAGCGGATTATGGCGGCGCAACTGGGCCGGGACGAGCGGCGGGCGCGGGCAAGCGCTATTATTGATAATAACCGCCCGCTGGATAACGTGGAGCTTCAGGTTTGTGAGCTGCATAACCGTTTGCTGGCTGAATTCAGTTAAGGAGCTTCGGCTGCGTTACACCTCGTTTTTTGTCTCGTTCCTGGCCTTCAGCGTAGCCCTGGCACCCACAGCCCGTGGCGGCGAACCGGTGTTCAATATGCAAGCGGCACCGGTGTCCGAAGTGCTGTCGCCCTATCGCCTTCCGGCGTCTTTCTATACCTTTGAACCCGATGAATACTGGGCCGAGCCGGAAGATTCCTGGTGGCTGGATTTCAGCAATTGGGTAATTCGCCAGGAACGCCGGCACGGGGTTAACGTGCAATCCATGGGCGCCTGGGCAGACCAGACCCTGTCTGGCTCCAGTCATGTTCTGCCCAACAACGAAAGCTACCTTCGCCTGGGCTTCGCGGCGGAGTCGGAATACAGCAACCTGGCCAGTTTCGAGCCGGAGGCCCGGTTCCGGCTGGATGTACCCACGGCCGAGGAAAGGCTGCGGCTGGTGGTGGAGAGCGAAAGCGAGGAACTGATCCCCCTGGCCGAGCGGGAGCGAGACCGCACTTTAACCGAGCCCGAGCGTACCGAAACCGAAACCACCGGTGCCCTGCGCTACCTGACCCAGGTGGGCGATGCGATCAACCTGTCCACGGATATCGGCGGCCGGCTGCGGCTGCCCCCGGAAGCCTTCTGGCGCATGACCGCCAGCAAGGGCTGGCGAATCGATGAAGACTGGGCGTTCAACCTTAAACAGCGGGTTTACTACTATCACACCGAAGGCTGGGGCGCGCGCTCCTGGATGGGTTGGGACCGGCCGGTGAGTAATGGCTGGCATTTTTTTGCGTCATCGGAGCTTGAGTGGATTCACGATGAACGCCGGTTCGATGCGGCGCAGATTTTCAGTGTGCGCAAGCGCCTGAACAATCGTTCGGTCATAACACCCCGTACCGGCATTCTGGGCGAGAGCCAGCCCGGCTGGCGCACCACGTCGTATTTCGCCGACTTCACCTGGCGCTACCGCATGTACGAAGACTGGCTGTTCGCCGAGGTGGTGCCGGCCCTGGAATTCCCCCGGGAAGACGGCTTCCAGGACCGGGCCTCGGTGGTATTGCGTATCGAAATGTATTTCTCCGGAACCATCAGCCGTGACTAGACCCCGCCACAAAAGCAAACCCGCTGCGGAAGCCCTCACCCTTACCCCCATTGCCTACACCCGCTCCTGCTTTCAGGACAAGTTCGGGGTACCGCGCCAGCCCGGGCTCACCAAAAACGCTCATGCCAGCCTGGTGATTGAACCGCCGTTCGACCGGGAAGACGCCTTCCGTGGCCTGGAATCCGCCAGCCATCTGTGGCTGGTGTTCCAGTTCCACGAGGCGGTGCGGGCAGAATGGCGGCCTGTGGTGCGCCCGCCCAGATTAGGCGGCAACAAGAAGATGGGCGTGTTCGCCAGCCGCTCGCCGTTCCGGCCTAACAGCCTGGGTTTGTCGGTGGTAAAAAATGAGGGTCTGGACAGGCACAACGGCCGGCTGGTGCTGAAGATCAGCGACCATGACCTGATTGAAGGCACACCGATCCTGGATATCAAACCCTACCTGCCCTTTGCCGATGCCTTACCGGAGGCCTCCCTGGGCTGGGCAGAGGAAGAACCCTTGCAGCGCCTGCCGGTCAGCTTCACCCCGGAGGCCGAGGCACAACTGACCGCCCTGCCCCCGGCCGACTACCCGGATTTACGGGGGCTGATTGAGGATGTGGTGAGTTACGACCCGCGCCCGTCGTTCCGCCGGGGCCGGGATGAGGAGCGAATTTACGGCGCACACCTGTACGATCTGAACGTTCGTTTTCGTTTTGTAAACGAGGGCGCTGCCGTGCGTGTGGAAGTGGTATCTGTCTGCTAAACTGCCGCGAGTGATTTTGTCGTCGACACAGGGAATTTGTGCCTTTGCCTTCCAAGCAGTTTTTCAAGCGTTTAGGTGTTCGCCCGCTGGCGTTGCGGCTGCTGGCATGGGTGCTTTTGTACAGCGTGGTGCTGTCGCTGGTGGCCACCGGCGCACAGATGTATGGCGAGCTGGCCAAGGTATCCTCGTTCCAGCAATTCTATGACGAGGTGCTGGGCCAGGCACTGCACAATCTCTGGTTCCAGTCCATCGTGGTGATGCTGGGCACTCTGGGCCTGTTGCTGATTGTGCGCATTACCCTGTTCCGGCACCTGGAAACCATGGCGGATTACGCCGCCAGGCTGAACCTGGACGCCCTGGTTGACCCGCTGAAACTGCGCCGCAAGGCTCCCAAACGGGCGGATGAACTGTCAGAACTGGAGCAGGCCCTGAACCGCATGCGCCTGCAGATTCTGGAAGACACCCGCTCCCTGCGCCAGGACACCCTGAAATCCCGTGACGAACGCGACGAAGCCATCCGCGCCAACCATGCCAAGAACCAGTTCCTGGCCAACGTCAGCCACGAGCTGCGAATCCCCCTGCAATCCGTGCTCGGTTACGCCAACCTTCTGACCGACACCCCGCTGGACCAGGAACAGCGGGAATATGTGAATACCCTGCTGGGCGCGTCGGAAAACCTCTCTGCCATCATTAATGACCTGCTGGACATCTCCGCCATGGAAGCCGGCAAGATGGAGCTGGAAGCCATTCCGTTCGACCTGCGGGAAACCCTGAACGACCTCATCCACATGCTCGGCAGCCGTGCCCGGGAGAAAGGCCTGGCACTGGAAGTGCGGGTGGATGAGAACCTGCCCTGGGCGCTGGTGGGTGATCCGGTACGTATTCGCCAGGTGATGCTGAACCTGCTGTCCAACGCCATCAAGTTTACCGATTCCGGCCATGTGCTGATCAGCATTGAAGTGCTGGGCCGGCGGGGCGACAAGGTACGCCTGCGGTTGGCCGTGGAAGACACCGGCGTGGGCATTAACCCGGAAGATGTTCCGCTGGTTTGTGAGCCCTATGTGCAGCTGGGCCAGCAGTTCCAGCGGCAAACACCGGGAGCCGGGCTGGGGCTGACCATCTGCCGGCAGCTGATCGGGCTGATGGGCGGTTCGCTGGACCTGGAAAGCCGACCTGGTGAAGGTTCCACCTTCTGGGCGGAAATCAGCCTGCCGGAAGCGGCAGACAGCGCGGCCCGGGTGCGGCCGGATTCCCGAAAGGTACATCACAAGCGCATTCTGGTGGCGGATTCCTACGAGTTGTCCCGCAAGATTACCCTGGAAATGCTGTCCCGCCACGAGGTTCACATCGAAGCGGTGCGCTCGGCGGGCGAGGCGCTCACCTACCTGCGTCAGGCCTTTGATGCGGGCACGCCCTACGATGCGATTATTCTGGACGGCTTTGTGCCGGATATGGACAGCGACCTGCTGTGCCGCCAGATTCGCGGCAACCAGCAGTGGCAGGATATGCGCCTGCTGATTCTCTCGTCCAACCCCCAGCGGGGCGATGCCGAACATTTCCGCCAGGCCGGGGCCGATGCTTTCCTGAGCAAATCCCTGCGGGAGTCTTACCTGATTCCGATTCTGAACCAGCTGTTTGCGGATGCAGAGCAGCAGGAGCGCCGGTTCCTGACCCGCTTTTCCCTGCAATCCATCAACCACACCGGCTCCGTACGCCGGGAGCTGGCCTGCGGCTGTATGCAGGTGTTGCTGGTGGAAGACAACCCGGTTAACCGCACCCTCACCCGCCGCCTGCTGGAGAAACTGGGCTGCCAGGTGATGACCGCCAACGATGGCGAAGCCGCGCCCTCCCTGTACCAGACCCACCAATATGATGTGATCATGATGGACTGCGTGATGCCCCGGGTAGACGGTTTTGAAGCCACCCGCCGGCTGCGACAGTGGGAGCGGGACAATCACAAACCCCGGATACCGGTGGTGGCCCTGACCGCCAGCGCCATGGAAGAAGACGAGGAAAAATGCCGGGCTGCCGGCATGGATTCCTTTGTGGCCAAGCCGGTGAACCTGGAGATGTTGCGGGCGGTGCTGGACCAGTATTGCCAGGCCGCGGCCAGCACGGACTAAGCCCGCGCCTCATAACTCGCCAGGACGCCTTAACAACGACTTACAGCCATTTAAGTTGTGGCGCCGCGCGCAGGTGTTTACCATTCCCTCCGAATTAAAATGAAAGCAACAAAGGTGTCATCATGAAGATTACCCGCATCTCTGCCCTCGCTTTGTCCCTGGCTGCCGCTCCGGTATTTGCCAGCGACCTGGACCTGAGCCTGACCAACGATTCCGTTAAGGGCCAGGTAAACTTCTTCGGCACCCAGGACGAACTGCAGCTGGGCGCTGGCTACACCTATCACGAAGGCAGCCGCCACATCGGCAACGTGGACTTCCACGCCCAGGGCCGCACCGCCCTTGGCAACCTGCCTACCACCGCCGGCATTGGTTTGCGCGGCATCGCCTGGGATGACGACCAGGTAGACGGCGGCGCGGTGGGCCTTGGTGGCTTTGCTACCCTGAACATTCCGGATGTGCCGGGCCTGTCCTTCACCGGCGCCCTGCACTACGCCCCGAGCATTTTGTCTTTCGGTGATTCCGACGACATGACCAGCGTAGAACTGCGCGGCAGTTACCGTGTGATCCGCAACGCAGAAGTGTTCGCCGGTTACCGTTACCTGAACACCGAACTGGATTTCCGCGGCTCTCCGGATATCAACCTGGACGAAGGCGTGATGGCCGGTATGAAGATCTTCTTCTGATACCCGCCTTGCGGCCGCCCGGTTTGATGCCGGGTGGCCGATTCGTGCCCGCTTTCACGCTCTCCCCTTTGTTTTGCTGCTAGGCTGTGCCGAGATACATCATCCGGATTGCCTTGTATGAAATGTCGCCTGATTCCAGCCCTTGCCCTGCCCTTCCTACTGACCGCCTGCGGCGGTGGTGACAGTGCCATTGATGGCGCCCGCGAGATTCCCAACCGTTTTGGCAATACCGTTAACGCCCTGGACGACTTTAACCCCGGCAGCACCGGCGATTCCGGCAATACCGCCGGCCTGAAAGCCAACGAAGTCCGAATCACCATGGAAGTGCCCGCCTTTTATGCCCCGGATGCGGAACAAACCCGGCGCAACCTGAGAATCGTGATTCCGGACCAGGTGCAGGTGTACCAGAGCAACCAGGGCGGGCAAAACCTTGGCAGTGTGGCCTACAGCACAAGTACCGGTGAGGACGGCCACATTATTGTGGCGTTTCCGGACGGCCAGCCCATCGGCCCGGATGTGGTGATTGAAGCCCGTTATTCCGGCGGCGGCCAAACCATTGCGATGAAAGCCCTGGCAGCCGATTCAGACCGGGATGTGAAGGTAAACCCCTTCTCCCATTACCTGGTGCAAAACGGACTTGGCGGTTACTCCTCCACAGAATTCCAGGCAGTGATGGACTGCGTGAACGACCGGGGCGGCGCCCTGTGCCTGAACAAGTATGTGTGGTCCAGCCTGGCCGACCAGGTACACGATTTCGAGATTGATATTGCCGGCAACCTGACGCTCGAGGCCGCCATCAACACGCTGGCCGGGCGGGCGGATTTCGCCGGCTATATTGAGCAGATGGCGGACTATGCCCTGCTAGGCCCGAATGCGTCCGGCACCATCCGCGCCAGCTCCGCAGATTACAACTCGGTGTTTCTGGGGCTGGAGCTGGGCCCGACTTTCCGTGATGCCCGCTTCCCTGGTGCCGGCCAGTGGGGTGCTCGTACCGCACAGGAAGAAGACCTTGGCGGGGCATTTCTGTACCCGGCCCTGACCCTCACCTCCTTCGAGGCCTTCAATATCAACGTGACCTCCCTGGCCACGGATATTCCCTACGACCGGAGCACCCTGGTTCACGGCTTTACCAATCCGGACGGCCACCAGTTCTCCCGGGAAACCGGCTGGACCCGGAACAGCCATTCCAGCTCACCGGGTGCTGCCACACTCACGCCGCCCTCAGAAGACGGCTCCGACCCTGCCCGCCTGCTGGCCGGCCGCGCCCTGTACCAGAGCATTACCGATGAACCGGGCAGCGCCAACAATGGCTGGACCCGCAACCCCTATTTCATGGATGCCTTCACCTCCGCCCCCGGCGATGAGAACCAAAGCCCGGACAGGGTGCTGGGCAGTTACTTTACCGCCGGCAAGGCCATCGCCCTGGCTGATGCAGACGGCAAGCTGAAGCGCCAGGAAACCCTGGAAGAACAGTATCTCTCCGTGCTGGAGCTGCATCTGTTACGCAGCGAAGATTTCGACATGGCCGGCATTACCGGCAGCGATTACAACCTGGTGTACCTTACTGCCCAGTTTGGCGGCAGTAATCCGGCAGCCTTCGAGACCGGCTATGGTGAGCTGGGCGGCGCTGATGGTGCACTGACCACAAATAACGCGACCATCTACCGTGGCAACACGGCTAAAGACTCTCCTGCGGGTGCAGGAGAGTCTTTAGCCGTGACCGACACCTGGAACATTACCAACCGCCCGGCCCAGCTCAGTTCCGGCACCAAGAATATCGGCCGGCTAAGCCTGTGTCGCAGCTGTGCCGAAAGCGAGCCTCCGCTGGGCCTTGGCGCCGCTACACCCGATGGCTCCCTGTTGGCTTTCAATCTCGACGACGCGGGACTTGGCGATGGCCTGGTGATCGCCGGCAAGACAACGTCCCTGGCCGCGCCCGTTGCCGGCGACTACCGGGTTCAGGGCACGATGATCGCGATGGATACCAGCCAGAACCATCTGTACCAGGTGGCCGATGGCACGCTCACATTATCCGAAACCGGCGCAGACCTTACCGCAGACCTTACCGCCGCCAGCTACCGGGTTAGCCATACCATCACAGAGAACGCGGTCAGCACTCCGGAAAATGAGTTGCTCGACCTCGGGTTCACCGTGACACCCGACGGCAACGGCACCATCGAGCTGACGGGAGGCGAGCTGGTTCTGAACGGCTTCTACACGGAATCCGGTGACCAGATGTTTCTGGTGGTCCAGGATAACACCGGCCCGGAATTTCGCACCGGCCTGCTGATCGCCACTCTGATTCCCGGGTCAGAGCCAGCTCAGTGAACAGGCGTAAGCCGTATAACCTGTTATAATTCCAGCCATATCGATTTTGGCGAGAGGTTTTATGACGTTAATCTCCCGGGCACTTTTGCTGTGTGTTCCCCTGGTGTTATTTGCAATTGCCGGTGCTTTGTACTCCCCCGAACCCCCGGAAAGTGAAGACACCGACATTGCCCTGGGCTCCCTGCCCGAACTGCCTGAATGGACCGCCGACGGCCTGCCGGATTTTTCCGGGTACCAGGACACCACCGAAAAGAAGGCTGCCTTTTTCTCATTTCTTTACCCTCGCATTGAACTGGCCAACAACCGCATTCTGCTGGAGCGGGAATACCTGCAATCCTTGGCTGGTAAAGAGGGGCTATCCGACGATGAACTGGAGTGGCTGGAACGCCAGGCCGATCGGCTAAGAGTCGAGGCGAAGAACGGCAGCCCCAAACAGTTTGAGCAACTCACGGAAAAGCTGGATGTGATTCCTCCGTCCCTGATTATGGCCCAGGCCGCCAATGAATCTGCCTGGGGCACTTCCCGCTTTGCCACCGAGGGCAACAACCTGTTTGGCCAGTGGTGTTTTACCCGTGGCTGCGGGCTGGTGCCGCTGAGCCGCCCGGAAGGGGCCAACCATGAGGTGGCAAAGTTTTCGTCGCCTTATTATTCTGTGCGCTCTTACATCCAGAATCTGAACCGGCACCCTGCCTACCAGCCGCTGCGGTCGATACGCTCGGCAGCCAGGGCCGACGGTGATGCGTTTTCCGGCATTGCCCTGGCACAAGGCCTGCTGAGCTATTCCGAAAGGGGCGAGGAATATATAAAAGAGATCCGCGCCATGATTCGCTACAACAACCTGGAATTCTACGACAAGCAATTCCGGGCTCAACTGGACTGACGAGACTTTCCCATGCTGGATTTTTTGCCCGCCCCGTTGAAAGGGGTCCTGGTGGTTTTGCTTATCCTGCTGAACACCCTTATTTTCCTGCCGTTTTTGCTGCTGTTCGCCATCATCAAACTGATTATTCCGGTGAAATTGGTGCGTACCCTGTGCACACGAATGGTGAACCTGATTGCCTGGTACTGGATTGGCTTCAACAACACCCTGGCGGACCTGTTCCACAAGATTGAGTGGGATATTCGCGGCGCCCGGGAGCTGAGCAAGAAGCACTGGTACTTCGTAACCTGTAACCACCAGAGCTGGACCGACATCACCGCCATCCAGTATGCCCTGAACAGCAAGATTCCGCTGCTGAAGTTTTTCCTGAAGAAAGAGCTGATCTGGGTGCCGCTGCTGGGTGTTGCCTGGTGGGGGCTGGACTTCCCCTTCATGCACCGGCACACCAAGGAGCAAATCGCCAGGCGGCCAGAGCTGAAGGGCAAGGATATAGAGGCCACCCGCAAGGCCTGCGAGAAGTTCCGCTACACCCCGGTGACCATTTTCAACTTTATGGAAGGCACCCGCTTTACCCCGGAAAAGCACGCCCGGCAGAACTCCCCCTACAAGAACCTGCTGAAGCCGAAGGCCGGCGGCACCGCGTTTGTGTTCGGCGCCATGGGCGAGATGATCCACACCATGCTGGATGTGACCATTGTGTACCCGGACGAACGGCCCGGGATCTGGGATTACCTGAGCGGCCGGGTGCGCCGGATTATCATCGACATCCGCACCCGGGAAGTGCCGGAGCGTTTTCTGGGCATGGATTACGAAGGTAACCGGGAGCTGCGGGCAGACTTCCAGCGCTGGGTAAGCGGGATCTGGGCCGAGAAAGACGCCCGCATCGAGGAATTGAAAGTGGGCGCCTGATTACAGGATGCCCAGTTCGCGAGCCCGGACAATGGCTTGGGTTCGCGATTTCACATCCAGCTTGGCGTTAATGCGGCGGGCGTGGGTTTTCACCGTGTGCAGGGAGATGTGCAGCTTGTCTGCGATCTCCTGGTTCGACAAGCCCTGGGCGATCAGCTCCAGCACGCCCTGCTCCCGGTCGCTGATGGGCTCGGCAAGGGTCTCGGTGGCGACAGGCGTATTGTTGAGACCAAACAGCTGACCCAGATCCCGGTTGAAGGCGTTTTCCGGTAGTTGCCGGAAGCATTTCTGCATCAGTGGTGTGAGTTCGTTCACCAGCTCCGCAAACGGGCTGATAAAGCGCTCGCTGGCAGCCTGGCGAATCACCTGCTCCAGCTGCTTCCTGGCTGCCGGCAAACCTTTCTCCTGTTGCAGCAGGACGGCACTCAGCAGGCCAACGTGCAGTTCCAGCCCCCAGGGTAAGGTATCGCCGTAACGGCCCAGAACCGCGTCCAACTGCTCCCTGGCGCGAACCAGGTCACCGCTGGCCATGTCCGCCCGAACCTGCAGGCAGTCCATCAGCCCCGGCATCATCGGGAACAATTCCGGCACGCAGCCACCCTGTCGATACGGCTGGAGCTTTTCGATGGCCTGGGCGGCACTGTCTGTCTGACCATGGGATAACCAGCAGCTGGCTTTCAGGGCTTCCAGTACCGGCACGTACAGGGATTCATCCACCTGCCAGGCGTGCATGGCCCGCTCTGCCCGGCCAATCCAGACAAAGGCATCTTCCAGGCGGCCCTCGGCTTTACACATCAGCACCCTCAGGGCCATGGCCAGCAACAGGCCCAGGTCCCGGGTCTGTTCGGCATGGCGTGAGCAACTCACCAACAGGCGGTCGGCTTCGTCCAACCGGCCCTGATGCCACAGCACCAGCACCAGGTTCAGTTCCAGCCGGGTTTCGCCGATGCGCGCCGGCCGGCTGAGTTCGTGCATGGCGGTGTCCAGGCCGGTTCTGAGCAGCTGCTCCGCATGCCCGAGCGCGCCCTTGCCCAGCTCAATGCGGGCGTGGGCGTAAACCGCCAGCGCCTCGGAACCGGAGTCTCCCGCTTCCCGGGCCAGCTTGGCCGCGGCGCGGTTGGCGTCCCGGGCTTCATGAAATTTGCCGGCGGCACACAAGGCGCTGGCACGAACAATCTGGGTGACCAGCTGGGCCTGGGGTGATAAGCCTCCGGCAGCGAGCGCCTTGTCTGCCATGGCCAGGGCTGGCTGCACGTAGCCTTCGCCCCGCAGGATAAAGGCTTTCAGGGCATAAATACGGGCTTCCTGCTGTTCCCGGTCTTCCGGCGAGAAGCCTTCGAGCAACTGCCGGGCCTGGTGGAACTGTCCGCCAATGGCATGAACCCAGCTGTAGACAATGCGTAATCGCGCGCTGCGCTCCAGCAAGCCGGCAGGCAGGTGTTTGCGCAGGGTGAGCAGGGACGCGGTGTCCTGCCCCAGCAACAGGGCTTCAGTGCCCTCAGAGGCAATGCGCACGACTTCTTCGGCATCTCCGGACAGCAGTGCGTATTTCAATGCCTCCGGAAACTGGTTGCGCTGCCCGAACCAGCGGCTGGCCAGCAGCATGCGGGTGTTGTAACCACCCAGTGCCGGTGTTTTCAGCCAGGCCTGAAGTAAAGGATTGAGGCGATACCAGCGGCCACGGCCGGATACCGACTGCAGGGGCAAGCCCTTTTCACAGGCAACGGACGGCAGCATGCCCGAGTCGCCAACCGATGCCTGCAGGGCGATAAACAGTTCATCCGACACCCCGTCCAGCTCCGCCATCATGCGCAGCGAATTCATCTGGCCGGGCGCCATCTGCCCCAGCACCGAGCCTTTCAGGAAGCGTTCAACGGAGGCGGTTTCCTGCATCGGCCGGCGTTCCGGGCTGCGCAGCAACTCCCGCCGGTACAGGGCCAGCGGCGTGGGCCAGCCTTCGGTGAGGCTGTACAGGTGATCAATGGCGACACTGGTAATCAGGCTGTCTGGCCGGGCGTCCTGGAAGTAGGCAAAGGTTTCCGAACGGGTGAATTCCAGACTCTCGCGGCCAACACATTGGTAACGGTTTTCCAGCTCAAGGGTGTGGCATTCAAACGGCAACGGCAGCCGGGAGGTAAAGGCTACCGACAGGTTGCCCGGCATATCGCAGACAAGCTGCTGCAGCAGCCCGCCCACCGCCGGATTGGTCAGGTGGTGCAGGTTATCCAGCACCAGCACATCCCGGCCCTGCTGCTCCAGACGGCCCTTGGCCACCAGCATAACGGCCAGGTTGTCTTCAAACGTGCCACCGCCCTGATTGCCGGGGTGAAGGGACTGGGGCAAATCCAGCGCCATGGCGATGAGGGATAATAAACGGGACGGCGCGTTGTCGCCGGCATTCAGGGTAACCCAGCGAATCCGGTCAAACTCACTGGCACCCTCGCTCAGGGCGCTGACCAGGCTGTGTGTTTTGCCGTAACCGCAGGGCGCTTCCAGCATCAACAGGGAGCGGGGCGCGAGGCTATCCATAATCTGTTTCGAAAGCGCGGGGCGGGGCTGGTGATCTTTGGGAATGGCCGGCAACTGAAGCCGGTGCTCCAGTAAATCCCGGACCAGCTCGCCATTTTGCAGGCTGGTATTGGCGCCCTGAAACTCGTCGTTGGCGGCGTTGCCTTCGTTAAAGGATTTCACTCACGGCCCCGATTACACCTTTAGTATTAGAGATTGGCCTCGAGAGTAAACCAAAGCGGGGTCTGGCTGCAAAAAATTGGCGGGGCTAAACGGGGTTAGTGACGATTTTCCAGCGCAGTAATGTGATAGCGCTCACAAAAAAAAGGCGGGCCATCGCTGGCCCGCCTTTCTCAACCGGTTACGTGAGGCCGGTTAGCGAGTTCCCGCCCGGCGCAGAGCCGCCGGAGTGAAATCGCGGGACTGGCGCTCAACATCGAAGGAGTACGGAGTGTTCTCCTCGTTGGTCAGGCCCAGTGCCAGGTAGCGGCCAGAGAGCAGGTCGTACAGTGCTTCGATGGCGTACCAGGGAACGTCCTGGTCATACATCTGAACCGCATGTGCTTCGCCCACACGCCACAGCTCACCACGGCCATCGTAATGGTCGATAACAGAGGCTTGCCAGGTGTCTTCATCGATGTAGAAGTCACGCTGGGCGTACACATGGCGCTCGCCCTCTTTCAGGGTGGCGCGCACATGCCACACACGGTGCAACTCGTAGCGAGCCAGGTCCTGGTTGATGTGGCCGGGCTGGATAATCTCGTCGTAGCTCAGGCCACGATCCAGCAGCTTGTAGGAGTTGTACGGGATGTACATCTCTTTCTTGCCAATCAGCTCCCAGTTGTAGCGGTCCGGAGCACCGTTGTACATGTCCAGGTTGTCTGAGGTACGCATACCGTCAGCTGCGGTACCCGGGCCGTCATAGGCAACCTGGGGCGCACGGCGAACACGGCGCTGGCCGGCGTTGTACAACCAGGCACGGCGTGGTTCGGCTACCTGGTCCAGGGTTTCGTGAACCAGCAGTACGTTACCCGCCAGGCGCGCCGGCGCGGTGATGGACTGTTTGAAGTAGAACAGGACGTTATCGTCTTTACCCGGCTCGTAGTCGGTCAGGTAGCTGTTCCACACCAGTTCTTCCTGGAACTTCACCACAGAGAAGTCGCCGCCCGCGGTCGGAGTTACCTGACCCACGTTACGCTGCACCGAGCCACCCCGGTAACGGGTAATATGGTTCCAGATTACTTCCAGGCCGTTCTGGGGAATCGGGAACGGCGTGGCATCCTGGTAGTTGTCGATACCGTTACCGCCAGACACCAGTTCTGCCTTGGTCGCATTCGCTACGGTCTCATCCATGATCTTCTTCGGATAAGTGGCGGTACGATGAGTCGGATATACCGGAATCCTGTAGTTATCGTACTTGCGGATCATCTCGACCTGGCCCGGAGACAGCTTGTCTGCGTGCTGGTCGACATTGCTCCGGTCGATAACAAATTTCGGTTGCTCACCGGCGAAGGGGTTCACGTAAATGCCGTCCCCCTTGTATCCGGCCGGAGGCTCGGAAAGCCCGCCGTCCCAGGCCGGAATGTCGCCGCCGTTGCCGGCTTTCTCCGCACCCATCGGGGTGAGGGTATCACCCAGCTTGGCTGCTTCCTGGGCAGAAACCGCGCCCCAGGCCTGGCCTGCAAACAAACTTGCAGTCAGAACGCCGGTGGCCAGTAGTTTCTTGTTCAGTTTCATTTAGGTTACCTCGTTAAACGAATTCGGTCCGGTTCAGAAGGAGTAGGAAACACTCGCGCTCACGAAATCCCGGTCGGTCATTTCGTTATACGGCTTGCCACCGAAGTAGTTGGTATAACCGATGTTGCCGGTGATCTTGTTCTGGTATACGCCTGTCAGAGACAAACCGATGGATTTGTTGCCTTCGTTGAAGGCGCCGCCAGGTTGCGGGGCGTAGCCTTTGATGTCGTGACTCCAGAAAACAGACGGAGTCAGGTTAATGCCAGCGATGGCGTTCGGGTATTCCCAGGACAGGTTGGTACGGTAGCCCCAGGAGAAGGAGGTTACGAAGCCGTCGTTGGTGCAGTTTTCGGGGTTGATGTTGTTGGTTTCACAGGCTGCGCTCGGAGTTGCCCCCAAACCAAAAGTACCCGAGCGACCATATTTAGCTTCATCCTTGCCCGGCAGGTCATGGATATAGGTTGCACCCACTTCCGCCACCAGGGACATCCGGCTTGCACCCATGACCTGATCAAAGAACTTGATCAGGGTCATCTGGGCCTGGGATACGCCGTAGCGATCAAAACCAGATACGGCTACGCCGTCGGTGTTGCCACCATTCTCAGCCGCGATTTTGTCTTCGTCTCGTGCATAAAGAAGACTGAAGTCTTCCTGCAGACCACCGTAGATCAGCTCAAAGGCGTTCCACTGGATCGGCATCTTGTCACGATACGAGTATTCTGCACCGAGCGACCAACCACCCGGGGTAGTGGTGTTGATACTGAGACCATAGAGGTTGATATCTTCCGGATACTCAATGAAATAATTAGGGAAGTTCGGGTTGTCTTCGCCACCATTAGTACGGCCGCTGATGTACGGTAAACGGCTGTGGTACTTGATGTAGTAAAAGCCGAGTTCGGAATCGTTAAGAGCCGGCACATACCAACGCATAGCGACACCAAACTGATCTTTCGCATCTGGCTCGCGATCACCTTCCCTCGCAATAACCAGCCCTGACGCCAGGTTAGCAGCTTCTGATGCAGCACCGGTGAGGAACACCGGACCACAACCATCGGCCACGAAATCTATGGTAGAAAAGAAGGTTCCGCAGTCATCTATGCGAACCTTTTCCCAGTCTGCCTGCACAAAGCCTTCAACCGTAATATTCTCGGTAATACCAGCAGACATATAAAACATTTCAACTGGCAGCAGCGCGTCTTTCAGCTGGGAACCTGGGGCACGGAAAGCCGGAATATCTACCGGGTTAATAGTGTTAATGCCGCCCTGAATATAGGTACTCTCACCCCAGCTGACCACCTGCTTGCCATAACGGGCACTTACCGGGATATCCCCCAGATACCAGTCTGTGAAGACGTAGGCATCCAGAATCTCACCGCCAGAGGCATTAGCCTTGGCTTCGTCATTCAATTCTACGTAGCGCCGGCTTTCGTCTTTCAGTTCAAAATCGTACCAATAGCGACCACGAACAAGGGCACCCACACGGGTCAGATAGTTGGAGTCAACACTGTAATCAAGAAACAGCTCACTGTTGCCTTTAACAATCTTCGAAACGGTGTCCCCTTTATCGAAGTTCCGGTTACCGTCATCGTAGTTGTTGGTAGACGCTGTACCACGACCATCGTGGGGAGCGAGCAAGCGCTTGTCCGCATCCTCAGTCCGCCAGGCGGCACCCGCAGACAGCGTAGTATTGAACTGAGCGTCTACATCGCCCATGTAAAACGAAATGGCGGAGGCCGGTGTGGATACGCCGGCGGCTATGGCTACGGCCAGTGGTAACTTGGTCCAACGCTGCCACGGTTGAGTTTTTCTTGTCATTGGAAGGCTACTCCGTTGTTGTTCTGAGTCGCTGCTCGGTTGTTCTGGTGTTTTTTGTCCTGGCGGCTGTACTTACAGTGCCGTGATGCTTGCACTATATCCAAGGCCTGTGGGGGCTTTGATCAGTCAAAAGTATGATTTTGCAGTCACTCTCCGTTCATGGTGTTCTCGCACTCCCTCACTATAGACAAGATTCGGGAGTGCAACCACTTCGGAATGACTAAGGGCGAGGCTTGGGTAGAGCGGCCACGAGTGCCCGTGGCCGAAAGACTCTTTAAGGCTTGTGCGGTGCTTCCAGATACTCCCGGGACTGCATTTCCAGCAACCGGGACTCAGTGCGCTCGAACTCGAAGCTCAACCGGCCGCCGGTGTACAGCTCTGTGATGGGCGCGGCGGCGGAGATGATGACTTTTACGTTGCGGTCGTAGAACTCGTCGATCATGTTGATAAACCGGCGGGCCTGATCATCGTTGTTCTTGCCCAGCTGCGGCACGTTGCTGATGATGATGGCATGGAACTGGCGGGCCATTTCGATGTAGTCGTTCTGGCTGCGGGGGCCGTCGCACACGGCTTTGAAATCGAACCAGACCACGTCGTCGGCATGGGCTTCGGCCGGGATTTTACGGCCGTTGATTTCCATGGTTTTGCTGTGCTTTGCCGCTTCTACCGCCAGGGCATCGAAGCTGTTACGCAGGCTGATATCAGCCTGATCGTCTAGCGGGCAGTGGTAGAGCTCCGCCTGCTCCAGGGTACGCAGCCGGTAATCCACGCCCCCGTCGACATTCACCACATCGGTGTGCTGTTTCACCAGGGCGATGGCCGGCAGGAAGCGGGCCCGCTGCAGGCCGTCTTTGTAGAGGCCGTCCGGCACGATGTTGGAGGTGCACACCAGGGTAACGCCCCGGCTGAACAGGCCATCCATCAGGGTGGCGAGGATCATGGCGTCGCCGATGTCGGAAACAAAGAATTCGTCAAAACAGATAACCCGGGTTTCGTCTGCGAATTTCTTCGCGACCATCTCCAGCGGGTTCTTCTCGCCTTTGAGCTGCTTCAGCTCGTTGTGCACCCGCTGCATAAAGCGGTGAAAGTGCACACGCATTTTGCGATCAAACGGCAGCGCCTCGAAGAAGGTGTCCATCAGGTAGGTTTTACCGCGGCCAACGCCGCCCCAGAAGTACAGGCCTTTGACCGGATCTTCCTTACCCTTCTTCAGTTTCCGACGAAGCTTGGACAGGCCGCCCTTACTGCGTTCGCTTTCGGCTTCCACCAGTTTGTCGTACAGTGCCTGCAGGCGCTTCACGGCATCTTCCTGGGCCGGATCCTTGTGAAAGTCCGGGCGCTCAAGATCCTTTTGGTAGCGTTGCCAAGGGGTCAGGTTCGCGACGGTTTCGGAGGACATGGCTTCTGTCATCAGGATTTTCCTGCCTGCTAGGTGGATTTTCGGGCGCGGTATTGTCGCTTATTTCACGTTTTTTCGCCACGCCGCACAGGCGCCGGGGCAATAAGACGATTGGCGCAGTGTTTCGGCATGGGATACATCCGTTCGGGGGGTTATACTCCTTGAATGAGGAATGGCTCACTTGCAGGCAATGAAAGGACGATTTTTATATGACAAACCTGATTGTGGCGGCGGTTGTCGCGTTGGTGGTTGGCATTGTCATCGGGCTTATGTTTGGCCGGTCTGGTCAGGGAGCTTCGTTGCGACAGCGCCGGGCGGAGCAGCAGGTTGATGAGTTGCGTAGTGAGTTTACGCGGTATCAGGCCCAGGTGAATGAGCACTTTATGGAGTCTGCACATTTGCTGCGGCGGTTTAACGATACGTACCGGGATGTGAATCAGCATATGGCCCGGGGCGCGAATCGTCTGTGCAATGATGAGGACTGGCTGGAGGAGTTGGGGCAGGATTCTTCTGGTCGCCTTGGCCATTCGGAGGCTGAGCCTTCCGAGCCGCCTCGGGATTATGCGCCGAAGTCTGATCCGGAGGCCAAGGGTACGCTGGCCGAAGATTACGGTCTGAATGCGGATGGGTCTAAGCGGTCAGCTTAATGGTCTTTTAGCCCTCTGGTATGGGGGCTTTAGGTGCCTGATTTCCTCTAGCCTTCTGAACTTGGTGTCTGGCCAGTCTGGGGAACGGCTTTCCAAAAACCGCTCCTT
>NZ_DFLY01000010.1:36897-68693 GCF_002375525.1 Marinobacter sp. UBA3607
CTCCGCAAATTTTTGGAAAGCCGTTCCCCAGACTGGCCGATCCTAACTGCTCAGGGTCCGTGTCATTTACACCGGGTTATCGCAGTCGATGAACTGGTGCTTTACTCCGAATTCCCTTGCTAATGCTTCGCCCAGAGCCTGAACACCATACCGTTCGGTCGCATGGTGGCCGGCCGCGTAGTAGTGAATCCCGCACTCTCTGGCCGTATGAGTCGTCGGCTCGGAGATCTCGCCGCTTATGTAGGCGTCGACACCCGCATCCAAAGCCGCGTTGATGAACCCCTGAGCTGCCCCGGTGCACCAGGCGACAGTCTTGATCATTTCCGGGCCATTGCCTACGTGAAGCGGCTGCCGGTGCAGGGCTCTTGCGAGGTGCAGGCCTAACTTTTCGGATGACATGGGTTCGGGCAATTCACCTTGCCACACTAACCCACCCATTGGGCGTGGATTCTGGATGCCAAGTATATCGGCCAGCTGGCGGTTGTTGCCGTACTCGGGGTGGTCGTCCAGTGGCAGGTGGTAGGCGACGAGGTTTATGTCGTTGTCCAAGAGCTGTTTGATGCGGTTCTTTTTCATGCCACGGATGGTCTGGTCTTCGCCTTTCCAGAAATAGCCGTGGTGGACGAGGATCATATCGGCGTTTTGTTTTACGGCTTCGTCGATCAGGGCCTGTGATGCGGTCACACCTGAAACGATAAAGCCTACGGTCTCGCTGCCCTCAACTTGCAGGCCGTTCGGGGCATAGTCCTGAAAATTTTCTGGCGCTAGCCACTCGTTTATTCTGGCGAGGATGTCGTTTCTGTTAGCCATACAAACCTCATAACTTGGGTTCAGTTGGATTAAGGTATAACTGGCGTGCAAGATGCCTGAGAGTATGGGGCCGCAGGGACTTTCCGGAAATTTCGTAGGCCATGGATGGCCGGAGAGAAGCGCACAGGGATGTGCTTGTAGCGGTTTCCGGAAAGTCCCTGCAGCCCCTTACGCTTACACCAAAGCCCGAACGCCAGCGTACGCCCTAGTCACTCTGGAGGGAATCAAGACCTTTGATCAAAGCGTTGTTCTGATCGCTGGTGCCAATGGTGATTCGGAGAAAGTCGCTGATCCTTGGCTTGTTGAAGTGGCGAACGATGATGCCCTGCTCTCTCAGCTTTGCTGCGATCTCTGCACCTTCGTGGTCAGGATGACGAGCGAACACAAAGTTTGCCTTAGATGGCAGTACCTCAAAGCCCCGCTGCTCAAGCTCTTCCGTCACCCTCTTCCGCTCACGAATCACACCGCTACAAGAATCTTCAAACCACTGTTTGTCTTCGAATGCAGCAACGGCGCCAACCAACGCCAGGCGGTCCAGCGGATAGGAGTTGAAGCTATCCTTAACCCGATTCAGGGCCTCGATCAGCTCTTCGTTACCCACCGCAAAACCAACACGCAGACCAGCAAGTGAACGGGCCTTGGAGAGGGTCTGGCAAACCAGCAGGTTCGGGTATTCGTTAACAAGGCGAATCGCCGTGTCACCACCGAAGTCCACGTAAGCTTCGTCTACCACCACCACACTGTCCGGGTTGGCTTGCAGGATTTCTTCCACGTGTTGCAGGCCCAGGTAGCGACCAGTCGGCGCGTTCGGGTTCGGGAAGATGATGCCACCATTGGGGCGTTTGTAGTCGTCCGGATTGATCTCGAAGCTGTCGGTGAGCGGAATGACGTTACTTTCGATCTGGTACAGGCCGCAGTAAACCGGATAGAAGCTGTAGGTGATGTCTGGAAACAGGATCGGTTTATCGTGTTTCAGCAAGCCCTGAAAAATGTGCGCAAGAACTTCGTCCGAGCCGTTGCCGACAAACACTTGCTTTGCATTAATCGCAAAATCGACGTGGTAATCGGCGATGGCTTCTTTCAGCGCCTGTCCTTCCGGATCCGGATACAAGCGCAGGTTGTCGTTCAGCTCTTTTTGAATGGCTTCTATCACTTTTGGCGATGGGCCAAAAGGATTTTCATTGGTGTTCAGCTTCACCAAATTAGCCATTTTTGGCTGTTCACCAGGTACATACGGCTGCAATTCGCTGACCAGCGGGCTCCAGTATTTACTCATATCTCTTGAACTCCAAAATGGTGCAGGAGCCGGGTTGGTTGTATTTATTTGGGAGTTTTCGCAGGGCAGGTAGGGCTTTCCAAAAACCGCTCCTTACGGCACATCCATGTGGCGCTTCTGCTCCGCCATCCATGGCTCCGCAAATTTTTGAAAAGCCCTACCTGCCCTGCTATTCGAACCTTCCAGTACAACCAACCCGGCTCTCAAGCTATTCAGATGGACCAGCAGCACCCAAGGACACCGCAGGAATCAGTCAGTCTTTGATACGGTACTCAGCTGAACGGGCATGGGCCGTAAGGCCTTCACCGCGCGCCAACACAGAAGCCACACGGCCCATGCGGTCAGCGCCTTCCGGAGTAAAACCGATCAGGGACGATCGTTTTTGAAAATCGTATACACCCAGCGGGGAACTGAACCGGGCGGTACCGCTGGTGGGCAACACATGGTTCGGGCCCGCGCAGTAGTCGCCAAGAGCTTCTGCTGTGTAGCGACCCATAAAGATGGCGCCGGCATGGCGGATATCATCCAGCATCGCCTGCGGGTCTTCTACCGACAGCTCCAGGTGTTCAGGAGCAATGCGGTTGGACACCTCAGCCGCTTCTTTCAGGTCAGCCACCTTGATCAGTGCACCACGGCCCAGCATGGAAGTGCGAATGATGTCTTCACGCTCCATAGTCGGCAGCAGCTTGTTAATGCTCGCTTCCACGGCATCCAGGAAATCCGCATCCGGGCTCACCAGAATGCTCTGGGCCTGCTCATCGTGCTCGGCCTGGGAGAACAAATCCATGGCAATCCAGTCCGGGTCGGTCTTGCCATCGCAGATCACCAGGATCTCGGAAGGCCCGGCGATCATGTCGATACCGACCACACCAAACACCTCCCGCTTGGCCGTCGCCACGAAAATGTTCCCCGGGCCCACAATCTTGTCCACCGAAGGCACCGTTTCCGTACCGTACGCCAGCGCCGCAACCGCCTGGGCGCCACCGATGGTGAACACCCGGTCCACACCCGCAATCGCCGCCGCCGCCAGCACCATGTCGTTCACCACACCATCCGGCGTAGGAACCACCATGATCACCTCGGCAACCCCGGCAACCTTCGCAGGAATCGCATTCATCAGCACAGAAGACGGATAAGCAGCCTTACCACCCGGCACATACAAACCCGCCCGATCCAGCGGCGTCACCTTCTGCCCCAGAATCGTTCCGTCTTCATCCTGATACTGCCAGGACTTCTGATTCTGCCGCTCATGATAATCCCGAACCCGCTCAGCAGCCTTCTCAAGAGCCACCCGCTGATCCTGCGGAATCCGCTCCAGAGCCTCCTGAAGACGCCCCTGATCCATCTCCAGCTCTGCCATGGAGTTAACCTTTAACCGGTCAAACTTCTCGGTAAACTCCAGAACCGCCGCATCGCCACGGGTTTTCACCTCACGCAGGATATGCCGAACCGACTCATTCACCTGATGGTCAACACTGTCATCCCACGCCAACAGCTTGGCCAGCGCACTGTCAAAGTCGCCCTGTGTGGTATTCAGCCTGGTGATTCTGTCGTTCATCTCGTTAATCCTGCTTTGGATTGAATACTGATTTCCGTCGGATTACCCGCCAACAGTTCGGGGATTAAAAACTCCGGGGCTTCCAAACTCAAAAGTATGCGGAAGCCATCGGGTTGGCCCTTCCAAAAATGTGCGGAGCCATGGATGGCGGAGCAGAAGCGTCACAGGGACGTGCCGTAAGGAGCGGTTTTTGGAAGGGCCAACCCGATGGGTGACACACTCCCAAAGTATAAGGAAGCCTTACTCCTGAGAACCGCGCCGACGATCCACGGCCACCGCCATCTTCTCGATAATGGGATTAATCTGCCCATGCTTCATCTTCATGGAAGCCCGATTCACCACCAACCGCGAACTGATATGGTCAATCAGCTCCCGCGGCTCCAGCCCATTGGCCTTCAGGGTATTACCGGTATCCACGATATCCACAATCTCATCCGCCAGGTCCAGGATCGGCGCCAGCTCCATCGCCCCGTAAAGCTTGATGATATCCGCCTGCCGCCCCTGAGCCGCGTAATAGCGCCGCGCCAGGTTCACAAACTTGGTGGCCACGCGGATGCGCCCCGCCGGAGGCTGCTCGCCCTTCTTGCCAGCGGTCATCAACCGGCAGCGGGAAATGTTCAGATCCAGCGGCTCATAAAGCCCCTCGCCGCCGTGCTCCATCAGCACGTCTTTGCCCGTCACGCCCAGATCGGCGCCGCCGTACTGAACGTAAGTGGGCACATCCGTGGCACGGATAATCAGTACCCGCACGTTCGGATCCGTGGTCGGAAACACCAGCTTGCGGGACTTTTTCACGTCGTCCACCAGCTCAATACCGGCTTCCGCCAGCAGCGGCAGGGTTTCTTCGAGGATTCGTCCCTTCGACAAGGCGATGGTGATGGAATCTGTCATGGATCTATCCGGTTTCCCGTTGGTTAATTATGCCGGCAAACGGCGAATACTTGCGCCCAGCAGCTGCAGTTTTTCTTCAATACATTCATAGCCGCGGTCTATGTGATAAATGCGGTCTACAATGGTATCGCCATCGGCAACCAGGCCTGCAATCACAAGGCTTGCAGAAGCCCGAAGGTCGGTGGCCATCACCGGGGCGCCAGTCAGGTGCTCCACGCCCTTGATGATGGCGGCATTGCCTTCCAGGGTGATATCGGCACCCATGCGGATCAGTTCCTGCAGGTGCATAAAGCGGTTTTCGAACACGGTTTCCACGATGGTACCGGTGCCTTCTGCCACTGCATTCATGGCCGCAAACTGGGCCTGCATGTCGGTGGGGAACGCCGGGTACGGTGCCGTGCGCAGGCTGACTGCTTTCGGGCGTTTGCCCTTCATGTCCAGCTCGATCCAGTCCGGGCCGGTGGTGATTTCCGCGCCGGCTTCTTCGAGCTTCAGCAGTACTGCTTCCAGCAGGTCTTCCCGGGTGTCTTTCAGTTTTACCCGACCACCGGTCGCCGCTGCCGCCACCAGGTAGGTGCCGGTTTCAATACGGTCCGGCAGTACGTTGTAGTGGCAACCGTGCAGGCGCTCTACCCCGTTGATCTCGATGGTCGCGGTGCCGTGGCCCTTGATGTCTGCGCCCATGGCGATCAGGCATTCGGCCAGGTCGACCACTTCCGGTTCCCGGGCGGCGTTTTCCAGAATGGTCTTGCCTTCCGCCAGGGTGGCCGCCATCAACAGGTTCTCGGTACCGGTTACGGTCACGGTATCCATAAAGATATGAGCACCTTTCAGGCGACCGTTGGTTTTCGCCTTGATGTAACCGTTCTCCACCGTGATGTCTGCGCCCATCAGCTCCAGGCCGTGGATGTGCAGGTTCACCGGGCGGGTACCGATGGCACAGCCACCGGGCAGGGACACTTCCGCTTCGCCGAAATGCGCAACCAGCGGGCCCAGCACCAGGATGGAGGCGCGCATGGTTTTCACCAGCTCGTAGGGCGCGTGGAAGTGCTTGATGGTGTTGGCGTGAATTTCCACACTCATCTTTTCGTCGATCATCAGCTCCACGCCCATGCGGCCCAGCAGCTCGATCATCGTGGTGATGTCGTTCAGGTGCGGCAGGTTGCCGATGGTTACCGGCTCATCGGCCAGCAGCGTGGCCGCCAGAATGGGCAGGGCCGCGTTCTTGGCGCCTGAAATACGAATCTCGCCATCCAGGGGCTTGCGGCCCCCGATCAGAAGTTTGTCCACAATACTTGTCCTGTGCTGTTCAGGCCTGGGCCTGCCGCTCGGCCCACTCGCTCGGGGTGTAGGCTTTCGGGTGAAGGGCGTGAATGGTGCCGTCCATAATGTGCTGGAACAGTACCTTGTTGATCATCTGCTGCCGTTTGATGGTGGGCAGGCCTTCAAATACGTCACCCACAGCAACCACAAGGTAGTGGCTGCCATCGACCTGTACCTGAACCTCGCAACCGGGCAGGGCTTCTTTAACAAGTTCGGTAACCTGGGCGGCGTCCATAGGGATTCCTCGACTGGTTTGAAATCAGGGGCGGAATTGTAACCAATTCCCGGGCGCCGGTCAGCTGTGTGTGGCAAATCCGGGAATCTGGTCTTCCAGATTGCTGAGGGCAGCCAGCGACAACAAGCGGTCGCTGGCACCCTGAAAGGTGAGGGATTGTTGTTTTTCCAGGGCCAGCCGGTGCCAGCACAACAGCATGGACAACACCACACTGTGGGCGGTGGCCAGGCCGGAAAGGTCAACGGTTAACGGGCCGCTGGCTGCCCCGATCAATTGTTCACCCTGCTTGCGCAGGGCGATCACTGTATCGGCGTTCACCTCACCGGTTACCGCGAGTGTATTACCTGAGAGCTCGACAGCCGGAGCGGTCATGAACGGTCCAGCTCTTCATCAAGCTTGAGGGCTTCGACGGCATCGCTCCAACCATCGATCACGGCCTGAACCTGGCCACGGTTCTGCTCCATTTCCTGGGCAAAGCGATCCCGGAATGCCAGGCCGATGTTCACGCCTTCCACAATCACGTTCTCCATCATCCAGCGGCCTTCGCCATTGCGGTACATGGAGTAGGTGACCGGATAGCGGTTGCCGGACGCGCTGATCACTTCCATCTGCACAGACGCACGGTCGTCGTTCTGAGCCAGGATTTCCGCGTCCAGCACGTTGATTTCGAAGTTCTCGGCACTCACCAGCGCCTGAGCGTAGCTATCGAACAGGCTGCGCTTGAACTTGGCCACAAACTCGTCCCGCTGTTCGGGGGAAGTCTGGCGAGCGTATCGTCCCATCACCCGGGCCGCAATGCGGCGAAAATCCACAAACTGGTCCAGGGTTTCATCCATGCTGGCGTAGAAGGCTTCCGGGTCCTGTTCATACAGACCCTTTTCTTCATTGAGCTTCTGCACCAGCTTCTGGGTGTTTTCGTCTACATACTGTTTCAGGTCATCTTCCGGACCGGCCCAGGCCTGGCCCGCCACCAGGGCAACCATGGCAAACATCCAGATGAATCGTTGTTTCAGGGCAAGCATTGTGTTCTCCCGTATTCGTTTCTGTGCTCTGCCCGGCATCAGCGTCCGGAGGCAAAGTTACTGATCAGCCGCTCGAGATTCATGGCAGACTGAGTGGAATAAAAGGTGTCGCCCGGGCTCAGGGACTCGAGGTCGCCACCAACCGATATATCAATGTACTGATCTCCCAGCAGACCGGATGTACGTATTACTGCTGCACTGTCCGCCGGGATATTGTCGATGCCGGCATCGATAGCCAGCACTACCCGGGCCTGGAAGGTTTCGGTATCCAGCTCGATGGATTCGATGGCACCGATGGTGACACCCGCCATCGACACCTTGCCCCGGGGCGCCAGGCCTCCGGTGTCATTGAAGTTGGCATAGAGGGTGTAACGATCACCAGCCGATTTCGGCGACAGTCCGCTCACCTGCAACGCCAGGAACAGCAGGGCGGCCAACCCGGCGATCATGAACAGGCCTACGATTACTTCTGTGGTTCTTTGTGCCATTGCAGGCTCCCTGAAAATTTGATCAGAAATCGCCGAACATGACGGCCGTCAGGACGAAGTCCAGCCCGAGCACCGCCAGCGATGAATAAACAACGGTTTTGGTGGTGGCAGAACTGATGCCGGCGGAGGTGGGCACACAATCATAGCCCTGATACACCGCAATCCAGGCGCAGACAAACCCGAACACCACGCTCTTGATAACGCCATTCAGCACGTCATCCACAAAATCCACTGACGACTGCATATTGCCCCAGAACGCGCCTTCAAACACGCCCAGCCAGTCCACGCCAACCAGCATGCCGCCCCAGATACCCACTACAGAGAAGATGATAGCCAGTACTGGCATGGCGATGAATCCGGCCCAGAGCCTGGGCGCAATCACCCGGCGCAAGGGGTCCACACCCATCATCTCCATACTGGAGAGCTGCTCGGTGGCTTTCATCAGGCCGATCTCTGCCGTCAATGCGGAACCGGCCCGACCGGCAAATAGCAGAGCCGTTACCACCGGCCCCAGCTCTCGCACCAGCGTAAGGGCGATCATCTGGCCAATCGCAGCTTCGGAGCCGTAATCGCTGAGAATGGTGTAACCCTGCAAGCCCAGCACCATGCCGATAAACAGCCCGGACACCACCACAATGGCCAGCGAAAGTACGCCGACAAAATACAGCTGGCGCAGCAGCAACGGAAACCCGGTCGCCGGCCGGGGAATGCCTGCCAGAACGCCCACCAGAAAGCGCCCGGACCGGCCGAAGGAAGAAATCACATCCAGCCCGCCACGGCCCAGGGCGGCAATACGATGCATCATAGTGCGCCTCCGGTTACGCCAAAGTCCGCAGCGGCATCGCTGGCCGGATAATGGAACGGCACCGGGCCATCGGGCTGGCCATTCAGAAATTGCTGGACTCGATCAGACGGATGCTCGCGCAACTCCTCCGGAGTACCCTCTCCGATCACCTTGCCGTCCGCCAGGATACAGGCGTAGTGACAAATGCTGAGGGATTCCGGCACATCGTGGGAAACCAGCACGCTGGTCAGCCCCATGGAGCTGTTCAGATCCCTGATCAGCTTCACCAGCACGCCCATGGCAATGGGGTCCTGCCCGGCAAACGGCTCGTCGTACATGATCAGTTCCGGGTCCAGGGCAATACTGCGGGCCAGTGCGACCCGGCGGGTCATGCCGCCGGACAGTTCGGAAGGCATGAGTTTGCGGGCACCACGCAGGCCCACGGCCTCGAGCTTCATCAGCACGATGTCGCGAATCATGTCTTCCGGCAATTTGGTGTGCACCCTCAGCGGGAAGGCAACGTTTTCATAAACGCTCTGGTCGGTGAACAGGGCGCCACTCTGGAACAGCATGCCCATTTTTTCCCGCAACCGGTAAAGGTCTTTGCGCTTGAGGGCCGGCACATTGTGGCCGTCCACGGTAACCTGCCCGGAATCCGGCCTTAGCTGGCCGCCGATCAGGCGCAAAAGCGTGGTCTTGCCGGTGCCGCTGGGGCCCATAATGGCGGTGATCTTGCCCTTGGGTATGTCCAGCGTTACGCCGTCGAAAATGCGGCGACCACCTCGGGAAAACACCACATCCTCAAGTGTTATGTAAGCAGATGACTCCATAATCCATCCTTCTCGGGGAGCGCCTACATTAAGACAAGAGGTTCATAAATGATATACTTGCCAGCCAATCGCTCACGGCCCCGGATGGTAGCCGGGGCAGCCAGACCGAGCAAGCGGACAGAGGGAAAACCAGCCGAGATGACAGACTCCAATTCTTCAGGTGGCCAGGACTACCGCACCTCTGCCCTGCGGGCCATCCGCATCGAACGGGAAGCTATCGAAGCCCTTGAAGGCCGCATTAACGGCGACTTCACCCGGGCTTGCGAGGTCATCATGGCCTGCAAGGGCCGCGTGGTGGTGACCGGCATGGGCAAATCCGGCCACATCGGCAACAAGATTGCCGCCACCCTGGCCAGCACCGGCACTCCCTCATTCTTTGTCCACCCCGGCGAAGCCAGCCACGGCGACATGGGCATGATTACCCCGCAGGATGTGGTCATTGCCATCTCCAACAGTGGCAGCACCAGCGAAGTGGTTACCATCCTGCCCCTGATCAAGCGCATGGGCGCTCCGCTGATCAGCATGACCGGCAACCCCAACTCGGTCCTGGCCAAGGAAGCCATTGCCAACCTGGATGTCAGCGTGGCTATTGAAGCCTGCCCCCTGGGGCTCGCGCCCACCTCCAGCACCACTGCCACCCTGGTGATGGGCGATGCCCTGGCCGTTGCCCTGCTGGAAGCCCGCGGCTTCAGTGCGGAAGACTTCGCGTTTTCCCACCCCGGCGGCAGCCTGGGCCGGCGCTTGCTGCTGCGGGTCTCCGACATCATGCATTCCGGCGACGCGATTCCGAAAGTCTTCGAGGATGTCAGCCTCAGCACCGCGCTGCTGGAAATCACCCGCAAGGGTCTGGGCATGACCACGGTAGTGAATACAAAGGGCGAACTGACCGGCATCTTCACCGACGGCGACCTGCGCCGTACCCTGGACAAATCCGTGGATGTGCACACCACTGCCATCCGGGATGTCATGACCCGCCACGGCAAAACCATCCGCGCCGACCACCTGGCAGCCGAAGCCCTGAACATGATGGAAGAACTGAAGATCAACGCCCTGGCGGTCACCGATGAAAACGGCCAACTGACCGGCGCCATCAACATGCACGACCTGCTGCGCGCGGGGGTTATCTGAATGACCGGCATGGTTCACCCCCTGCAAAACCAGTGGGACGACGCACTGAAAGCCAAAGCCGCCGGCATCCGCCTGGTGGCCTTTGACGTAGACGGCATTATGAGTGATGGCCGCCTGTACTTCAGCGCCGGCGGCGACGAGTTGAAAACTTTCAACATACTGGATGGCCTGGGCCTGAAACAGCTGATGCACGCCGGCATTACCGTGGCGGTGATTACCGGCAGGCGCTCGCCGCTCACCGAAAAGCGCATGAACGACCTGGGCATCAGCCACCTGATGCAGGGCCGTGAAGACAAGCGGGTGGCCCTGCAGGAACTGGTGGCCGACATGGACATTACCGCCGGGCAAATCGGCTATATGGGCGATGACCTGCCGGACCTCCCTGCCCTGCAGTACGCGGGCCTTGGCATCAGCGTGCCCAACGGCCACTGGCTGGTCCGCCAGCATGCCGACTACTGCACACAGGCAGCGGGCGGTCAGGGCGCCGTGCGCGAAGCCTGCGAACTGATTCTCTGGGCCCAGGGCCAGCTGGAAAACACCCTGACCCCCTACCTGGCCGAATCACAGGACGACCGGGCATGATCCGGCGGTTCTTTTCCTCACAGGCCGGCAAGCCCTGGCTGCGCACCCTGGCCCTGGCGGCTACGGTTGCCGCCACGGTTTACCTGATGTGGCAAAGCGGCGAGCCACCGGTACCCGATCCCGAAGCGGCACAGCTTCGGGGCCCCGCCGAGCCGGACGGCTTCGTGGTGGGCGCCGACTACCGGGCCTGGAATGAACAGGGCAGCCTGGAAATCCACATGACCAGCCCCCGCATCGAGCAGTTCGATCACGACAGCAGCGCCAGGATGACAGACCCGCGCGCCCGCCTGTTCGGCGAGGGTGAGGCCGAACCGTGGATAATTGAAGCCGATGCAGGTAGCCTGCTGCAATCTCAGGGGCTGATGCACCTGGAAGGTAACGTGACCGTACTGCGCACCAGCGGCGACTCCCGGGCCACGCTGGCCACCGAAGCGCTGACCCTGGACAACAACGAAGGCACCGTATTCACCGACCTGCCGGTAACCATTACCGAGCCGTTCGGTACCACCCAGGCCACCGGAATGAAGGCCTGGATTGATCAACGCATACTGGAACTCAACTCCCGGGTGGAAGGGCAATATGAAACCGTCAGGTAAGCTCCGTTTTTATCCGCAGGCGCTGCTGGCTGCCGCGCTGATGCTGGCCGCCCCGGCGATGGCCTTTGATATGGACTCGAACACCCCCATCCAGGTGAGTGCCGACTCCGCCCGGCTGGATGACAGCGCCGGCGTGGCCACCTACACCGGCGACGTGGAACTGGTGCAGGGCCGCACCCGGCTGGAAGCCCAGCGGGTGGTGCTGTACCGGGACGACCAGGGCCTGAGCCGCATTGAAGCCAGCGGATCTCCCGCCCATTACCGCCAGCCCTCCCGGGAAGGCGAAGGCATGACCAATGCCAGCGCCCTGAACATTACCTGGGCCGCCAGGGACAACCAGCTGACCTTCGAGCGCGAGGCCGTCATCGAACAGGCGGGCAACACCTTCAAGGGTGATGTTATTCATTACAATACGGTCAGCCGGGTGGTTACCGCCGAAGGCGGCACTACGGAAACCGGCGGTTCCGGCCGGGTCGAAATGGTCATCCAGCCGCGTAACACCGGCCAGTCCAGTAACGGGGAAGGTTCTGATGGCAGTACTCAGGGCCAGTAATCTGGCCAAAAGCTACAAGCAGAAAAAAGTGGTCCTGGATGTTTCCCTGGAGATCCGCTCCGGAGAAATCGTCGGCCTGCTGGGCCCTAATGGCGCAGGCAAAACCACCTGCTTTTACATGATCGTAGGCCTGGTGCCGGCAGACCGGGGCCGCATCACCATCGACAGCCAGGACATCACTCCGCTGCCCATGCACGGCCGCGCCCGCAAGGGCATCGGTTACCTGCCCCAGGAAGCCTCGGTATTCCGCAAGCTCACCGTGCGGGACAACATCATGGCCATCCTGGAAACCCGCAAGGGCCTGAACCGGGCCGACCGGGAAGCCAAGCTGGAAGAGCTGCTGGAAGAATTCCATATCACCCATATCCGGGACAGCCTCGGCATGGCCCTGTCCGGTGGCGAACGTCGCCGGGTGGAAATTGCCCGGGCCCTGGCCATGGAGCCTGCCTTCATCCTGCTGGACGAGCCCTTCGCCGGGGTAGACCCCATTTCAGTCAGCGACATCAAACACATTATCCGGCACCTGCGGGATAAGGGCATTGGCGTGCTGATTACCGACCATAACGTGCGGGAAACCCTGGATATCTGCGAGAACGCCTACATTGTGTCCGGCGGCCACATCATTGCTTCGGGCAACTCCGAGGCCATCCTCGCCAACCAGCAGGTAAAAGAGGTGTATCTGGGTGACGAATTCCGCCTTTAAGCGGAGCGCCCTGCCCTTTCACCGAGGTCTGATTGTGTTGCAGAACGGTAACAAGTAAACTCGGCAAAGATCTTGCAAGGAAATTCGATTTTTTACCGGGATACCAGTCTGTTATGGATCTAAAGCCATGGTTATGAAAGCCTCGTTACAGCTAAAACTGGGCCAGAGCCTGACCATGACGCCCCAGTTGCAGCAGGCCATCCGCTTGTTGCAGCTTTCTACCCTCGATCTCCAGCAGGAAATCCAGCAGGCGCTGGACTCCAACCCCATGCTGGAAACCGCCGAGGACGACGACCACGGCCCGGAAGACACCACCGAACAGCAAAGTTCTGACGACCAGCATAACGAAACCGCCAGCGCCCAGGATGACAACGCCCCGGAAAGCAGCAACGACTGGGACGAATCCGAGAACGGGCCGGACTGGAATTCGGAAAGCGACATTACCGACACCATTCCAGACGATTTGCCGGTCGATACCGCCTGGGAAGATATCTACCAGACCGCCCCGGCCAGCGCTCCGAAAGACGACGACGAGAACGACTCGGACTTCGAAACCCGCAACTCCCCTACCGAAACCCTGCGGGATCACCTGGAATGGCAGCTGAACCTCACCCCCCTGAGCGAACGGGACCAGGCCATCGCCCACGCCCTGATGGACGCCGTGGACGACCGGGGCTACCTCACCTCACCGCTGGACGAAATCCACGCCGGCCTGCGTGAAGACAGCGATGAAGACCCGCTGGACCTGGATGAGGTAGAAGCCGTGCTGCACCGCCTGCAGCATTTCGACCCGCCCGGCGTGTTTGCCCGGGACCTCCAGGAATGCCTGCTGATCCAGCTGAACCAGCTGCCACCGGACACCCCCTGGCTGCGCCAGGCGCGCCAGGTTGTCACCCAGTTCCTGCACCTGCTGGGCAACCGTGACTACGCACAGCTGCTGCGCCGCAGCCGGTTGAAGGAAGACCAGTTGCGGGAAGTCCTGGCCCTGATTACCAGCCTGAACCCGAAACCGGGGGATGTGATTGATCATGGTGATACCGACTACGTGATCCCCGATGTGATCGTGCGCAAGCATGAAGGCCGGTGGCGGGTGGAGTTGAACCCGGAAATTGCCCCGCGCATCCGGGTGAACGCCAGCTACGCGTCGCTGATTCGACGGGCCGACAGCAGCGCCGACAACACCTACCTGCGCGACCAGTTGCAGGAAGCCAAGTGGTTTATCAAAAGTCTGCAGAGCCGCAACGAAACCCTGCTGAAGGTGGCCACCCGCATTGTCGAGCACCAGCAGGGCTTCCTGGACCAGGGTGAGGAGGCCATGAAGCCCCTGATCCTGTCGGACATCGCCCAGGCCGTGGAGATGCATGAGTCCACCATCTCCCGGGTAACCACCCAGAAGTACATGCACACACCCCGGGGCATCTTCGAGCTGAAGTATTTCTTCTCCAGCCACGTGGGCACCGCCGAAGGCGGGGAGTGTTCCTCTACCGCAATTCGTGCCATGATCAAGAAACTGATTGCAGAGGAAACCCCGAAAAAGCCGTTGAGCGACAGCAAAATTGCGGCCATGCTAGGGGAACAGGGTATCAACGTGGCCCGGCGCACCGTGGCCAAGTACCGGGAGGCCATGCACATACCTCCTTCGAACGAACGCAAACGACTGGTTTAACGTTTACCAAATAATCACCGGGGCACGAAGCCCTGGCACTCAGTCCGGCGGAACGCCGGCATGATGACAACAGGAGACGCCAATGCAACTCAACATTTCAGGCCATCACGTAGAGCTGACCCCTGCACTGAAGGATTACGTCAACACCAAGTTCGAGAAGCTTGAGCGCCACTTTGACCACATCAGTAACTGTCAGGTGACGCTGGAAGTTGAGAAAGTTCGCCAGATGGCCGAAGCTACCCTCCACGTTGTGGGTGGCGAGGTTCACGCAAAGGCTGAAAACGAGGATATGTACGCGGCAATCGATGCCCTGGTGGACAAGCTTGACCGCCAGATCCTCAAGCACAAGGAAAAGAACGTAGACCGGATGCACGGTAACGGCTAAGCGCCTTCCAGCGCAGGCTACCGGGTAATTCAATCGAACGAGCTGCGGCAGGGCTACCGGCCGCAGCCTTTTTTTTACGGGTTCACAGTTAATCCATGAGCGATACATCCCTGACCATCGACAACATCCTGGCCCCGGCACTGACGCTGTGCCAGGTACCGGCGTCCAGCAAGAAACGGGTGTTGGAGTTTATTGCCGAGCGGATTCACTATCAGGACGAGACTCTCAACGACAACGACATCTTCAACAACCTGGTGTCCCGGGAGCGTCTTGGCAGCACAGGTATCGGGCAGGGTATCGCCATACCCCACTGCCGCCTGGAAGGTCTGGACCGGGTAATCGGAGTGTTGATGACCCTGGCCGAGCCGGTGGACTTTGATGCCATCGACAACCAGCCGGTAGACCTGGTGTTTGCCCTGGTTGTACCCAAAGAAGCCACCAGCGAGCACCTGGAGCTGTTGAGCCAGCTTGCCGAACGTTTCAACGACAGCGCATTCTGCGAGCGCCTGCGCAAATGCCAGGATGCCGACTCCCTGTATAAGGGCATGACCACCGACAGCCAGTAACCGAGGGCTGTCAAAGTACGGGAGAAGCCTAACCATGAAGCTGATCATCGTCAGTGGCCGGTCCGGGTCGGGCAAAAGTACGGCACTGCACGTACTGGAAGACCTGGGGTTCTATTGCATAGACAACCTACCCATCGGCCTGCTGTTTCCCCTGACCCGGGAAGCCGTGGCCCACGAGGCCCCCGGCCGCCTGAAAAAAATGGCGGTCAGTATCGATGCCCGCAACCTGTCCGGTGAACTGGCCAATTTCGAGGACATCTACCAGCGGCTGGGTGATACCGGGATCGAGATCGAAATCATCTTCCTGGATGCCGACGAGCAATCCCTGCTGCAACGGTTCCACGCCACCCGGCGCAAGCACCCCCTGAGCGACGACAAGACCTCCCTGCGCGAAGCCATCAGCAACGAGAAACAGCTGCTGGAACCGCTGTCGAAGCTGGCCGACCTGTATATCAACACCACCGGCCTGTCCATGTACGAATTACGCGACATGGTGAAACAGCGGGTGGCCGGCCGCAAGGAACAGGAAATCGCCCTGCTGTTCCAGTCATTCGGCTTCAAGCACGGCGTGCCGGTAGATTCCGATTATGTATTTGATGTGCGCTGCCTGCCCAATCCGTACTGGGACACCAGCCTGCGCAAGCACACCGGCACCGACCAGCCGGTAATCGATTTCCTGGAGCGGGAACCGCTGACCGGGCAAATGGTGGACGACCTCACCGGCTTCCTGAACACCTGGCTACCGTCCTTTGCCGACAGCAACCGCAGCTACATGACCATTTCCATCGGCTGCACCGGTGGCCAGCACCGGTCGGTGTATGTGTGCGAGCAATTGGGCGCTTACTTCCGCAAGCAGTACCGCAACGTGCAGGTGCGCCATACCGAGTTGCCTCACCTGCAAGCCCGGGGAGAGATCTGAGCCGCCATGATCTGCCGCCCCATCACAATTATCAACAAGCTCGGGCTGCACGCCCGGGCCACCAACAAGCTGGTGACCACCGCCTCCCGGTTTGACAGCAAGATCACCCTGAAGGCCAAGGGCCGGGAAGTGGATGCCCGCAACATTATGCAGGTGATGATGCTGGCCGCCAGCCAGGGCACCGAAGTGGAGCTGGCCGCCGATGGCCCGGACGAACAGGAAGCCATCGACGCTCTGGTTGCACTGATCGATGACTATTTCGGCGAGGGTGAATAAAACTTCGTAATTCACCTACAAGTCTTCCTCACCTGTGTAACCTAACTCCGCTATAATACAAAGGTTTTCTGATCGCAGGTGGTTTCATGACCGACATTCTGGAAAAAAGTCAGGCCCGACAGCGGCTTCGCTCCCTCAGTGAGGCCCTCGACAGTGGTGCCCTCAAACAGGTAGCGCGCATCCTGAATGGCGGCCTGAGCCCCAGTGATATTGCCCACCTGCTGGAATCTTCCCCGCCACGGCAGCGGGTTTTGCTGTGGAAGCTGGTCGACAAGCAACTGGAAGGTGAAGTCCTCCAGTACATGTCGGACGACATCCGGGCCGACTTCCTGAGCGAGTTCAACGCCCAGGAACTGGCCAACCTGCTGGAAGACTTCGAATCGGACGACCTGGCCGACTTGCTGCAGCAGTTGCCGGATACGGTGATCCAGGAAGTCCTGGATACCATGGACGAGCAGGACCGGCAGCGGGTAGAGGAAGTACTCTCCTACCCGGAAGACACCGCCGGTGGCCTGATGAACACCGATACGGTGACGGTGCGCCCGGACATCACCATTGACGTTGTTCTGCGGTACCTGCGCCGGCACCGTACCCTGCCGCCGATGACCGACAGCCTGATTGTGGTCAGCCGGCGCGACGAATTTATCGGTATTCTGCCCATTACCCGCATGCTGGTATCCAATCCCGGCGCAACCGTGCGGGAGGTTATGGATACCGACATAGAGCCGATTCACGTCACCCTGTCCGACACCAAGGTTGCCACCCTGTTCGAGCGCTACGACCTGATCTCCGCGCCGGTGGTGGATGAAAGCAACCGGCTGCTCGGCCGGATCACCATCGATGACGTGGTCGACGTTATCCGGGACGACGCCGACCATTCCCTGATGAGCATGGCCGGCCTGGACGAAGACGAAGACACCTTTGCCCCGGTGATGAAAACCACCAAGCGCCGGGCCGTCTGGCTGGGCGTAAACCTGATTACCGCCTTTACCGCCTCGGCAGTCATCGGCCTGTTTGAAGAAACCATCTCCAAGGTGGTGGCCCTGGCGGTACTGATGCCTATCGTGGCCAGCATGGGCGGCATCGCCGGCAGCCAGACCCTGACCCTGGTTATCCGGGGCATGGCCGTGGGCCAGATCAGCGGCGCCAACGTAGGCTGGCTGCTGAACCGGGAGTTTCTCTCCGGCGTACTCAACGGCCTGTTATGGGCCCTGGTGGTGGCGACCGCCGCGGTGCTCTGGTTCAACGACTGGCTGATTGGTGCGGTGATTGCCGCTGCCCTGGTGATCAACCTGGTAGCTGCGGCCCTGGTGGGCACGGTGTTGCCGCTGTTCCTGAAATCCCGGAACATTGACCCGGCGCTGGCCGGCAGCGTTATCCTGACAACGGTAACCGATGTTGTCGGTTTCATGGCCTTCCTGGGATTGGCCACCCTTTTCTACGCCTGACAGACAAGCCTTATTGCCATGACAGACCAACACGAAGACCAGTTCGAGGAAGATTTCGGCCCCAGTAAATCCCAGCTCAAACGGGAAATGCACGCCCTGCAGGAACTGGGCAAACGCATGCTGGACCTGAGCGATGAACAACTGGCCTCGCTGACCATCAGCGAAACCCTGAAAGCCGCCATTGTGGAATCACGCCGGATTAACCAGCGCGAAGCCCGGCGCCGGCACCTGCAATACATCGGCAAGGTGATCCGCCAGGAAGATGACCCTGAAGCAGTGAGCCGGGCCATTGATGCCTTCCACGCCGGCAGCGAGGAACACACGCGCCGGCACCACCTGGCCGAGCGCTGGCGCGACCGGATGATTGCCGAGGGCGACAAGGTAGTGGGCGAGTTTATTGACTACTGTCCGACCGCCGAGGTGCAGCATCTGCGCAACCTGGTGCGCAACGCCCGCAAGGATGTGGAGAAAGAGAAGAATACCGGCCAGTCCCGAAAACTGTTCCGCGCCCTGCGGGAATGGATCGACGACGCCGAGCAGCAGTAATCACGGTGGGGCGCAACGCCCCACCGCTTTACAAGCGCCGGTGCTGCCACACCGGCATGCGGGTTCTCAGCTGTTCCAGCCGCTCCAGGTCCAGGTCTGCCAGCACCACTCCGGGGCCCTGCTCTAGTTCGCAGACCACCTCGCCCCAGGGATCACAAATCAAGCTATGGCCGTAGGTTTTGCGGCGTTCGCTGTTCTGGCCACCCTGCCCCGCTGCCACCACCCATACCTGGTTCTCGATGGCCCGGGCGCGAATCAGCGCATGCCAGTGGGCATCACCAGTCTGCCAGGTGAAGGCGCTGGGCAGGCACACCCAGTCTGCCCCTTGCTCTCGTAGCGCCCGGAACAGCTCGGGGAAGCGCAGATCGTAGCAGATCGCCAACCCAAGCCTGCCCGCCGGCGTATCCACGGTAACCACCCGCTGCCCGGGCTCGAAGCTGTCTGACTCCCGGTACTGGCCGTGGGCATCGTCCACCATGGCATCGAACAGGTGGATCTTGTCATAGCGGGCAACTTCGTGGCCCTGGTCGTCGTATACCAGGCAGGTGGCCCGCACCCGGTCCGGAATATCGCTTCCGTCAGGCCGGTTCGCCAGCGGCAGGGAGCCGCCGACAATCCAGAGTTTGTTCTGCCGGGCCTGGTCAGCCAGGAAACGGCGAATGACCGGTTCCGGCCCTGCCTCCTGCTCGCCGCAGCCACGCATCTTCGCCGTGGCCAGTACGGCAAAGTTCTCGGGAAGCACGGCCACCTTCGCGCCCTGCCCCGCGGCTTCGGCCAGCAAGCGCCCGGCTTCGTCCAGGTTGGCTGCAACATCGTGGCTGCTGACCATCTGTATGGCGGCTACCTGTGTCATCCTTCCCTCCTTACTGTTCGGCAGTATCAAACACACTGCGCAGATCAACTTCGGGTTCGCTCCAGCTACCGGTGACACTGTAGGTGGCGCTGGTCAGTTTGCTCAAGGGATCACCCAGGATCTTGTCCAGCACAAACAAGGCGCCACCAATCGGAGCGCTGGCTCCCATCAGTATGGCAGCCAGGGGCAGATTCTGGGTAACCGGTAACACCACCACCAGTCGCATATCCAGGCTTTCATCGGCCATGTTGGTGGAGCCGTTGATCTTGAAGGCACCGGATGGGCCCACCAGTTGCAGCTCCGGGTCCATGGTAACCAGCCCGTCACTGATGCGGGCCTTGCCGGAAATGGCATCAAAGGCCACGCCCCGCTCGTACAGGTCGGAAAAGTCCAGGCGCAGGCGGCGCCAAAGGGTGTCGGTGTTCAGCAGGTTGAAGACCCGGAACAATTGGGCCGAGTTGTTCTGCTCCAGGATCACGCCATCGTCCAGCCGCACGCTGACTTCCCCGCTGAGCGCACTCAGGCCGATATCATTGGGGCCGCCAGGCCAGTCAATATCCAGCTCCACCGCCGTGGCCTGGTTGGTCAGGGGGATGGAGCTGCCGGTCAGGGCTTCCAGGTCTTTCAGGGCACCGCCGGTCAGCTGGCCCTGAAAGCGGGTGGTTTCCCGGTCATCCACGACCCGCCAGACCATGTCACCTGACAGCTCCAGGGCACCCAGGCGGCCTTCAATGGCCTCCACATTCAGCTGGTGCGGGGCCGGGCGCAACCGGAAGCTCCAGCTGCCCGCCGACTCACCCCCAAGCTTGAGGTTACTGATGCGGCCGTCCACATCCGGCCAGCTGCCAATATCCAGCTGGCGGAAGGCTTCCAGCTGTTGCTCCAGGGTCAGCAGCTCAGGCGCTTGGTCCTGTTCGGTTGAAGCGTCCTCCCGGCTCAGGTGCAGGGTGTGCAGGTCTACCTGAACCACGCCGTCGTCATCGGGAATCACCACCCGGCCGGCGGCCCGTTCCGATTCGGTATTGACCACCCAGCGGTCGCCCAGGTCCAGCGCGCTGATGGTGATATCGGTGAGCCGGTGGCTGCCCAGGCTCAGATAATCAAACCGCAAATCCAGTGCCGATTCTTTCCAGAGCAGGTCCAACGCCATCCGGTCTTGCCAGTCTCCGGTAATGCGCACACCTTCCTCAACAAAGGGATCGACACGGGCTTTCAGCTGCGCGGTTTGGCCGGCGGTTTTGGCCAACGGCTCAGGCCAGTCCACGTTCAGGCCGGCCAGGTCAGAGGTCATCTCGATGGCGGACGGGCCGTTGGCATCCACCCGCATCCGGGCCTGGTAATCCAGTGTGCCATCCAGGCCAAATCCGGTTCCTTCAGCCTGTCCCAGCTGTTGCAGGAAGGACGGCAGGGACAACTGGCCGGCCTGCCGGATGGTCAGGGCTTCGGCACGGCCGGTTTGCTCGAACGACAGGGTAACCGGCTGATCCATAAAGAGGGCATTCACCGGGCCGCCGGAGAAACCCTGTTCGGTGTGGTAGGTCAGGTCGGTGCGGATATCCGTCCAGGCCAGGCCTGGCCCGGGCAGGCGGAAACTGCCGTTCTCGGTACGAACCCGGGCCTGTACCTCGGTGTTGGCACCGTCCTGCAGCGGAATCTCGATGTTCAGGCCAAGACGGTACTGGCCGGCAAACTCAGCACTGCTGACTGCCTGCCCGGCCAGTTCACCCAGGGGGCTGTTGGCCATCCACCAGGGCACTGCATCACCCGGCACATCCGACGTGACATCCACCAGCACCCGGGTCGGCTGTTGGTCGGTTGCAGGCACAACCTGTACCAATCCATCGCGGACGTCGAGCCCTCCGGTCCGGGCACGGTTCAGGGTTACCCGAGTGTCGGCATTCTGTACTTCCACCCGGCCCGCGGCGGCTTCCACTTCCGGCCAGCGGTCGTCGTAGCGGACCCGGGCATTGTCGAATTCGTACCACATGGAGGATACAAAAGAACCATTTGGTGCACCGGAATCAATCCGGCCATGGCCATAGTATTCGCCACCGGTAATGTCGGCTTCGGTAATACGGGTCGTGAGCCATTCATAGAGCCCTTCGTTCACCACTTTTGCGGGCACAAACTCCGCGAGCATTCCCGCCTGGCCATTCTGCACGCCGACCCGAAGGCCCAGGTAGTCATCACCGGCCCGGTCCAGGCGCAGTTCAAAGGCGCCGGTCAGGCGGGTGTTGTCCTGATAGGAAAACTGCAGGTCGTCCGCCCACACCCGGGTAAGATTGCCGGCTTGTACCCAGGCTACACGGCCAGTCATGGTGTTCAGGGTCCAGCTGCCGGCATACAAACCTGGAAAGCCAAGGGTCGCGGGTTCATTTGTGTCCAGTTCAACAAAGCCCTGATCCGCCGTCAGCTGCAAGCGGCCCTTAAGCCCGGATGCACCCGGTGCGCCCCGCCAGGGTTTCACCCCCAGGTCCCGGATTTGCCCGGACAACCGGAAATCCCGGGCCTGCTCCGGTAACTCCAGCAACATGTCGTCCAGGTAACCGGTGGGGCGATAGTGGTCGAGAGCATCATCGGCCACTTGTGGCAATACCGAAAGCGAGCGAACCAGGCGGCGGAGCGGCCCCAGGGGCAACGCATCGGCTACCAGCGCGGAGGCACCAGGCTGGTTCAGCAGGCGCACACTGAACGGTTCCACCTGGTCGCCATCCCATTGCCACTGCAATTGCTGCAGCATCAGGTCGCCGCCCCGGCGCCAGCCAAAGCGGGTGCTGATGTCTTCCAGCGGAGCCAGTGAAGCCATGCCGACACCCAGCTGAAGGTATGGGGTTTCCAACGTGCCCTGTATCTGCTGTAAGGTGCCGTTTTCAAAGGTCAGCCAGGCCCGGCCGCCCAGATCGAAACCTTCCACCCGGATGCCGCGCCAGCTCAAGTCGTCGATCAGGCCATCAAACAGGCGGCCCGAATCCACGTCTACATACAGCTGGCCGGTAAAGTCGCCCCGGAAAAAACGCTGGCCTACCAGCGCAAAGCTGGCTAGCTGGGTGGCCGTGCCGCTTTGCATGGCACGGCCGGAGGCCTGGAACAGCCCACGGGTATACAGCAAATCAAGTCTGGGAATATAGAGATGTCGCAGGTCGTCCTCGTTCTGGCCGATGGCCAGGCTGACCCGGGTAATCCGTACCTCCGGCTCCGACAACCACTGGCCCGCCAGCCTCAGCCACTCCCGGGCAGCCCCTTCATTGAGCGGTTCCAGTTCGGCAATCTGCTCGACCGGGTCCGAGAGCTGGTCTCCGGGAGCCCGAATCAGGGTAAGCACCAGGCCATCGGCCTCGAAATCCTCGAACACCAGCCGAAGCCGTGATACCGACGCCAGGAAATCCAGCCGCAGGCGCAGGTGTTCCAGCTCGGCAATGGTGCGGCCGGAATCGGGATTGGAGAGGGTCAGTCCGGAGGCGGTCAGGGACGGGTCGAGCCAGTTCCAGCTGGAGGACAGCCGGGTAATATCTACATCCAGCCCGGTCTGGGCAGACATTTCAGCCGCAATACGATCGGAAAAGCGGTCGACCTGGGCGGTCAGCTGCCGGCCGATGCCGGCATACAGGGCAAGCAATACCAGAACCACCAGGATCGACCACCAGACCGCGCCTGCAATCAGCTCCAATAGCCGGCCAACCGGGCCGCTTTTTGGCAGCTCCGGCTGATCGGTGTTCTGATCGCGGTTCGACATATGGCAGAGAACTCCCCGGCTGGTTCCGCCGGTCAGGCGTCAGAGCAGAACCACATCGTACTGCTCCTGGCTGTAAAAAGGCTCTACCTGGAAGCGAATGGTCTTACTGATAAAGGTTTCAAGGTCGGCCACATTGTCGGATTCTTCGTCCAGCAGCCGGTCCACCACTTTCTGGGACGCCATCACGAGGTAGTTTTCCGCCTCGTAGGCCCGGTTGACCCGCAGGATCTCCCGGAAAATTTCATAGCACACCGTTTCGGCCGTTTTCAGGAAACCCCGACCATCGCAAATCGGGCACGGCTCGCACAACACCTGGCCCAGGCTTTCGGTGGTGCGCTTGCGTGTCATCTCCACCAGCCCGAGTTCCGACACCCCGGTAATCTTGGTCTTGGCGTGGTCCCGCTCGAGCATTTTTTCCAGCATACGATGCACCTGGCGCTGGTGCTCCGGGTCTTCCATGTCGATAAAATCGATAATGATGATGCCGCCGAGGTTGCGCAGGCGTAGTTGCCGGCTGATGGCCCGGGCCGCTTCCAGGTTAGTTTTGAAAATGGTTTCTTCAAGGTTCCGGTGGCCGACAAAGGCGCCGGTGTTGATGTCGATGGTGGTCATTGCCTCGGTCTGGTCGATGATCACATAGCCACCGGACTTCAACTGCACCTTGCGGCTGAGCGCCTTCTGGATTTCGTCTTCCACGGAATACAGGTCGAAGATCGGGCGTTCACCGGGGTAGTACTCAACCTTGTCGGCAAACTCGGTAACAAACTCCCGCACAAACTCCATTACCCGCTGATAGCTCTCGCGGCTGTCGATGCGCACCTTTTCGGTTTGCGGCCGGATCAGGTCCCGGATGGTGCGGATAAACAGCGGCAGGTCCTGGTAAACAACGGCCGGAGCCTGCACCTTGCCGATCCGTTCCTTGATAGACACACTCAGCCGGTGCAGGTAGGTCATGTCGGCGATCAACTCTTCCGCCTGGGCAGCTTCTGCCGCTGTGCGGATGATGTAACCGCCCTGCACGTCGCTGTCTTCGGCCGCGGCTTCTTCGATCAGGGTTTTCAGGCGGGCGCGTTCGGTTTCGTCTTCGATACGCTGGGAAATACCGACGTGGCTGACCCCGGGCATAAAGACCAGATAGCGGGACGGAATCGATAACTGGGTGGTCAGGCGAGCGCCCTTGGTGCCAATTGGGTCCTTGGTGACCTGCACCACCAGGGACTGGCCTTCGCGCAGCAGGGTGCGGATGTCGGGCACGGTTTTCGGGCCGTCTCCGCCTTCGTCGCTGGGCTGTTGGGTGCAGGCTACGTCAGAGGCATGGATAAACGCCGCCCGTTCCAGGCCGATATCCACGAATGCTGCTTCCATGCCCGGCAGCACCCGAACCACCTTGCCTTTATAGATGTTGCCAACGATGCCTTTGCGGCTGGTCCGCTCGATATAGGCTTCCTGCAACATGCCGTTTTCAACCAGTGCCACCCGGGTTTCCACCGGGGTTACGTTGATCAGAATTTCTTCGCTCATGCCTGGTTCTCCTTACTGCGCGGCCAGTTCTGCCAGACCGGACAACCGGCCTGAGCGAGTAATTCGGCGGTTTCCTGTAGTGGCAATCCCACTACGGCACTGTAACTGCCTTTCAGTTCCCTGACAAAAATACCGCCACGGCCCTGAATGCCGTAGCCGCCGGCCTTATCCATGGGCTCACCACTGGCCACGTAGGCCTGAATTTCCTGTTCACCCAGGGTACGGAACGTCACTTCGGTAATGCTCACCCGGGACTGGCAATCGCTTCCCCTGGCGAGCGCCACGGCGGTCATGACCTGGTGGGTTTGCCCGGACAAACGGGACAGCATGCTGCAAGCATGGTCATCCGACTCCGGCTTGGCCAGGATCTCACCGGCCAATACCACGGTGGTGTCTGAGCCCAGCACCAGGTTGTCCGGATGGTCAGCAGCAACCGCCAGGGCCTTTTCCCGGGCCAGCCGTTCTACGTAGTGTTGAGGGGATTCGCCGGCCAGCGGGGTTTCGTCGATATCCGCCGGGCAGGCCCGGTGGTTTACGCCAATCTGGCTCAGCAGCTCGGCACGTCGGGGAGAGGCAGATGCCAGGATCAGGCCGGTCATAGGGTTATCCGAGTTTGCGGTTCAGGCTGTCGAGCAGTCCAGACACGAAGGGCCAGGCGACGGCACTGGTCAGCGCCGGCCACAGGTAACTGAAGCCGGGTGTGTCGGCGCCGAACAGCTGTTTAACGAAATGCACCAGCATCTGGTTGATGCCCACTAACAGAAACACCATCAGACACTGCTGGGGCAAGGGATACATGCGCAGGCGGTGATGAACCGTCAGCACCAGGAAGGCAATCAGGGCCATGGCCATGGCGTTGACGCCCAGCGGTGTGGATTCCAGGATGTCCAGCAACAGGCCCAGGCACCAGGCCATCACGATGCCGAATTGGGCGGGCGCCCGGAAGGTCCAGTAAAAGACGATAAGCCCCAGCCACTCGGGGCGGAACTCGAACCAGCCCACCGGGAACCAGGAAATGCTGAGCACCAGCGCCAGAACGACCGTCAGGGCAAACAGGGGGTAGCTGATCACCGACAACATCAGTTCTGCTCCTCCACTTCTCCGAGCGGTACCAGCGGGGCTTCGGCTGGCTCATCCTTCTGCTGGAACACCACCAGTACCAGGCGGCTCTGGTTCAGCCGGGCCTTTGGCACGGCGACAATATCCACAAACGGCTCGCCCGGCTCCTTGGAAATGCTGCTGACCTCTGCCACCGGATAGCCCCGGGGAAAACGACCGCCCAGGCCCGAGCTCACCAGCATGTCGCCTTCGCGGATATCGGCAGTATCGGGGACATGCACCAGTTCCAGTTCATCGGTCTCGCCGTTACCCAGCAGAATCGAGCGCAGGCCGTTGCGAACCACTTCCACGGGCACCGCATGGCTGCTGTCCGACACCAACAATACCCGGGAGGTGAACTGGCTGGCCTGGATCACCTGGCCCAGCAGGCCTTCGGCATCGAGCACCGCCTGCCCGGTGGTTACACCGTCGTTGCTGCCTTTGTTGATGACAACCTCGTGGGAGAACGGGTCCGGGGAGACTGCGACCACTTCGCCGACAATCACCCGGTCGTCCAGCACTTCGGAGGAGTTCAGCAAGCGGCGCAGTTCGTTGTTTTCAGACGCCAGGGCGGCGTATTTGAGGGCCCGGCGTTCGAGAATGAGCAGGCGGGTTTTCAGTTCTTCGTTTTCCTGCTGCAGGTCGTCGCGGCTGACAAACAGGCCGGAGAACCAGTCGCTGAAGCGGTAGGGCGCGTTGCCCAGCCAGTAGACGGGGCCAAGGCCGGTAGCAATCACGCTGCGCACCGGTGCCAGCTTGTCAAAACGGCCATCGGCAGCGATTAACGCTGCCGATACCAGAATCACAAGCAGAAGTCTGAAGCCGGGAACCGGCCCCTGGACGAAGATGGTCTTAATGGCTTAGCCCTCCCACAGGGTCACCCCTCCTGGGAGAACATTCCGATGCCACCGCGATCAATGACTTCCAGCGCCTTGCCTCCACCACGGGCGACACAGGTGAGCGGGTCTTCGGCGATGATCACCGGCAGACCGGTCTCTTCACTGATGAGCTTGTCGAGGCCACGCAGCAGGGCGCCACCACCGGTCAATACGATGCCGCGCTCGGCGATATCAGAGGCCAGTTCGGGCGGAGACTGCTCGAGAGCACTTTTTACGGTCTGGACGATCTGGGCCAGGGATTCCTGCAGGGCGTCCAGGATTTCTTCACTGTTCAGGGTGAAGGCCCGGGGCACACCCTCGGCCAGGTTGCGACCGCGAACGTCGATTTCGCGCACTTCCAGGCCTTCGTAGGCGCAGCCGATTTCGTGCTTGATGCGCTCGGCGGTGGAATCACCGATCAGGCTGCCGTAGTTGCGGCGCACGTAGGTGACGATGGCTTCGTCGAATTTGTCGCCGCCGACACGTACGGAATCCGCATAAACGATGCCGTTCAGGGAGATGATGGCGATTTCGGTGGTGCCGCCGCCGATGTCGACAATCATGGAGCCGCTGGCTTCCTCTACCGGCAGGCCGGCACCGATGGCCGCCGCCATGGGCTCTTCAATCAGGAACACTTCACGGGCGCCGGCGCCCAGGGCAGATTCGCGGATGGCTTTGCGTTCTACCTGGGTGGATTTGCTGGGCACACACACCAGTACGCGGGGGCTCGGGGTGATGAAGCTGTTTTCGTGCACTTTGTGGATGAAGTGCTGGAGCATTTTTTCGGTGACTACGAAGTCTGCAATCACGCCGTCTTTCATCGGGCGGATGGCGGTAATGTTGCCCGGGGTACGGCCAAGCATGCGCTTCGCTTCGGCGCCTACGGCGGCGACCATTTTCTGGGACCCGCTGGTGCGGATGGCGACAACGGAGGGTTCGTCCAGTACGATTCCGCGATCACGTACAAAAATCAGTGTGTTGGCGGTGCCCAGGTCGATGGACAGGTCGCTTGAGAACAGGCCTCGGAGTCTTTTGATCAGCATTAGTGTAGTTTCAACCTGAGAGTTGCGGTTGCGGATGTAGAAGAATCCGGCAACTTTAGCAGTGGCGCCATTTTCAGGCAAGGCGCCATCTGTGGCGGGAGCTTACCATTCTCACATTTTTGGGCGTGTTCCGGGGCCAATCTCTGGCGGGATTCTGGTAATATAAGCGGCTTGTTTTTTATTCGTGCAAGGATGCCTTGGGGAACCGCCTTCCGAAAACCGCTCCTTCGGCCCCCGCTGGGTCCGGCCCGCAATCACAGATTGCGGTCGCTCAGCAGTCGCATGAAGCTTTGCTTCATAAGCGCTCGGCTGAGCCCATGTGGCGCTTCTGCTCCGCCATCCATGGCTCCGCAAATTTTCGGAAGGCGGTTCCCCAAGGCATCCCCAGGCGGCAGTGCAGTTTCAAACACAACTTGCTTCTGCCGCTGGGCATCATTGCATTAAATTGTTTTCACACACTCTTCTATTGGAGGCAACGTGAGCATTTCCCGCGAGGACATCGAAAAAGTTGCCGTGCTCGCCCGCATCAAGGTGGACGGCGAGCAGGTTTCGGCTCTGGAGAAAGATCTCGGCAATATCCTGGATCTGGCGGATCAGTTGAGTGCCGCGGATACCGATTCGGTGGAGCCCATGGCGCATCCGCTGGATGCGGTGCAGAAGCTGCGGCCGGATGTGGTTACCGAGACCAATCAGCGGGAGGCGTTTCAGGCGATTGCGCCGGCTACCGAGGATGGGTTGTATCTGGTGCCCAGGGTTATTGAGTGATTTGGTCGTCCATCAGAGATTTCGGGATTTATCATGCATAACAAGTCTGTAGCAGAGCTTTCCAGAGAGCTGGAGAGTGGCAGGATTTCGAGTGTGGAGCTGACTCAGCAGTTCCTGGACCGTCTGAAGACTGAAGACGGCAAGTACAACAGCTTTATTACCATCTCCGACGAGCAGGCGCTGGCTGAGGCGAAGGCCGCTGATGAGATGCGCGCAGCCGGTAAGGCCACGGTGTGGACCGGGGTGCCGTTTGCTCACAAGGATATCTTCTGCACCAGCGGGGTTCGCACCAGCTGTGGTTCGAAGATGCTGGATAATTTTGTGCCTCCTTACGACGCCACGGTAACCGCCAATTTCAAGGCGGCCGGTGCGGTGTGTCTGGGCAAGACCAATATGGATGAGTTCGCCATGGGCTCGTCCAACGAGTCCAGTTTTTATGGCGCGGTGACCAATCCCTGGGGGCTGTCCAGCGGTGACAAGCGGGTGCCGGGTGGTTCTTCCGGTGGTTCTGCCGCTGCGGTTGCCGCGAGGCTGGTGCCGGCAGCGACGGGTACCGACACCGGTGGTTCTATCCGCCAGCCTGCGGCACTGTGTGGCATTACTGGTCTGAAGCCGACTTATGGCCGGGTGTCTCGCTATGGAATGATTGCCTTTGCATCTTCCCTGGATCAGGGCGGGCCGATGGCGCGTACGGCGGAAGACGCGGCTCTGATGATGAATGTGATGGCGGGGCACGATCCGAAGGATTCCACCTGCATCGACCGGGAAGTGCCGGATTACACGGCCACCCTGAACGAGCCGCTTAAGGGCCTGAAGATTGGCTTGCCGAAGGAATACTTCAGCGACCAGCTGGCTCCGGCTATGGAAGAGCAGGTTCGCAATGCCATTCGCGAGTATGAAAAGCTGGGCGCGACGGTGAAGGAAGTGTCGCTGCCGAACGCGAAGCTGGCCATTGGGGCTTATTACGTGATTGCGCCGGCAGAGGCGTCCGCCAACCTGTCCCGGTTTGACGGTGTGCGTTACGGCTATCGCTGTGAAGATCCGAAAGACCTGATGGATATGTACACCCGCACCCGGGCGGAAGGTTTTGGTAACGAGGTGAAGCGCCGGATTCTGGTGGGTTCCTATGCCCTGTCCGCCGGTTACTTTGATGCTTATTACCTGAAAGCCCAGAAGGTTCGGCGTTTGATCCAGCAGGATTTCATCAATGCGTTCAAGGAAGTGGACGTGCTGATGAGCCCGGTGTCGCCAACACCGGCGTTCAAGCTGGGTGAGAAGAACACCGATCCGGTGTCCATGTACCTGGAAGACGTGTTCACCATCGCCATCAACCTGGCAGGCATTCCGGCTATATCGGTGCCGGCCGGGTTTGTTGACGGCTTGCCGGTGGGGCTGCAGATTATCGGGGACTACTTCTCCGAGGCGCGCCTGCTGAACGCCGCCCATCAGTTCCAACAGGTGACCGACTGGCACCAGCGTGAACCCCAATAAGCCCGGACTAGGAGACGAACACATGCAGTGGGATATCGTGATCGGGCTGGAAATTCACGTTCAGCTCGCCACCCAGACCAAGATTTTCTCCGGCTCCAGCACCGCTTTCGGTGCCGAGCCCAACACCCAGGCCAACGCCGTTGACCTGGCCATGCCCGGCACCCTGCCGGTGCCCAACGAGCAGGCATTCCGCTACGCGGTGATGTTCGGCCTGGCCACCAACGCGGAAATCGGCCGACGCTCGGTCTTCGAGCGTAAGAACTACTTTTACCCGGACCTGCCCAAGGGCTACCAGACCACCCAGCTGGCGCAGCCCATTGTCGGCCCCGGCTATGTCGACATCGACCTGGCTGACGGCAGCACCAAACGGGTACGCATTCACCACGCCCACCTGGAAGAAGACGCCGGTAAATCCCTGCACGAGGACTATCATGGCATGTCCGGCATCGACCTGAACCGCGCCGGCACACCGCTGATCGAGGTGGTCACCGAGCCGGACATGAACACCGCCGAGGAAGCCGTAGCCTTCGCAAAGAAGCTGCACAGCATCGTGACCTCCCTGGGCATCTGCGATGGTGATATGTCCCAGGGCTCCATGCGCTTTGACGTGAACATCTCCCTGAAGCCGAAAGGCTCCGACACCCTGGGCACCCGCACCGAAACCAAGAACCTGAACTCCTTCCGGTTCATGGAACAGGCCATCGCCCACGAAGTGGAGCGGCAGATGGATATCCTGGAAGACGGCGGCAGCATCACCCAGGAAACCCGCCTGTACAACGGCGACCGGGACGAGTCCCGCTCCATGCGCACCAAGGAAGAAGCCAACGACTACCGCTACTTCCCCTGCCCGGACCTGCTGCCGGTGGAAATCGACGACGCCTTCATCGAAGACGCCCGCTCTCGCCTGCCGGAACTGCCGGACGCCCGCAAGGCCCGCTTCAAGGAGCAATACGGCCTGAACGACTACGACGCCGGCATCCTGTCTGCCGATGCCAAACTGGCCGCGCTCTTCGAAGAAACCGCTGAACACGGCAAAGACGCCAAGCTGGCCTCCAACTGGATTCAGGGCGAGTTCTCCGCACGCCTGAATGCAGAAGAAAAATCCGTAGCCGAAGCCCCGATTACCGGCGCACAACTGGGCGCCATGGTGACCCGCATCGCCGACAACACCCTGTCCTCTGCGGGCGCCAAGAAGGTGTTCGAAGCCCTGTGGACGGGCGAGAACGACGATGTAGATGCCATCATTGAAGCCAAGGGCCTGAAGCAGGTGTCCGACACCGGCGCCCTGGAATCCATGGTTGATGAGGTGCTGGCCGGCATGCCGGATCAGGTGGCTCAATACCAGAACGAGGAAGATCCGAAGAAGCGCAAGAAGATGCTCGGCGGCTTCATGGGGCCTCTGATGAAGGCTTCCAAGGGCCAGGGTAATCCCAAGCTGTTTAATGAGATTCTCGTTCGCAAGCTTGGCGGTTAATTTCTGACTCTGGTATGGGCCGTCGTGTTTCGGCCCTAGCCTGTTGATTTTTGGGGAGGGGCGGGTTTGGGGCCCCTTCCCAAAAACCGCTACGAGCACATCCATGTGCGCTTCTCTCCGGCCATCCATGGCCTCCGACATTTTTGGGAAGGGGCCCCAAACCCACCCGCTCAAACTATCGGGGCATAGGCTGTAAAAAAACTGCGCCCAGGATACTTACTTTTTCGGCCGAACCTCTCCATCACATTCTTCCAAACAGCCCGCCCTTCTATTTTTCGATTTTCTTGAGCCTATTACTCCGCGTGCCTGAAGGCCTTGGCGGGAGGTGCCTCCCAAAAATTTGCGGAGCCATGGA
>NZ_DFLY01000010.1:68846-122356 GCF_002375525.1 Marinobacter sp. UBA3607
GAGCCATGGATGGCGGAGCAGAAGCGCCACAGGGATGTGCCGTAAGGAGCGGTTTTTGGGAGGCACCTCCCGCCAAGGCCCACCACCGAAATCGACAGGCTAGGGCCGAAACTAAGATCCCAAACGCCGAAACAGTCGCTCAAACTGGGCGATGTTTTGCTGGATGTAGTCGATGAACGCCTGCATGGCCGGCGTCGGGTGCCGGGCCTGGGGGTAGACCACGCACCAGCTGCGACGCAGGGGGAAGCCGGTGATGTTGAGGGCCTGCAGGGAACCCAGGGCAAGCTCCGAAAGAACGCTGAGCTTTGGCACCACCGCTACACCCAGACCGGCCAGGACTGCGTGCTTCACTGCATCGTTGGAACCCAGTTCGATGGTTGGCTCCATCTTCAGGCGGTGTTGCTGGCAATAGACCTCCAGCGCCAGGCGGCTGCCGGAGCCGGCTTCCCGGGTTAGCAGCTGGCTGTTGAGGAAGTCCTGAGGTGCTACAACCTCCTGCTCCAGCAGCGGATGGCCGGCCGGGACGATGGGGATGAGTTCGTTGTCGAGAAACGGCAGCGAGGTCAGCGGCCGGTCCGGGGGCACCATGCCCATGATCACCAGGTCGTCGCTGTTGTCGTTCAGACGTTGCAGTGCGGTGGCGCGGTTGACCACGGCCACCGAGACGTTGACCTGCGGGTTCAGTTGCAGAAATGAACGCAGCAGGTAGGGCACCACGTATTGTGCGGTGCTGACGGCCACCAGCTTTAGATCTCCCGCTACCCTGCCCTCCAACGCCGCCAGGCGGTTCTGCATATCGGCCAGTTCGCGGAACACGGAGCGCACGCAGGCGGCCATTTCTTCGCCTGCCGCGGTGCAATACAACTTGCGACCCACGTATTCGAACATGGGCATGCCCAGGGCCTGCTCCAGGTGGCGTACCTGGCTGCTGACGGCGGGCTGGGTCAGGCCCAGCAGGTCGCCGGCTTTGCTGTAGCTTTTCAGGTCGTAGACCGCTTTGAACACTTGCAGCTGCCGGAAGGTCAGGCGGTTGGCGAGTTTCTGGATACTCAGGGGCATGGGCGTTCCCGATTCGAACCATTCATAAGATATTTGTTATACGTAAGCGAAATAATATCAATTTTTCGTGATCCGTCATCCCCGTTACTCTTTTCCCACCTTCATTCGGGACGACGAGACGAGGAATCGCCCATGTTGAAGCCCACGCTTAAAAAAGTTCTGATCGCCAACCGTGGCGAGATTGCGGTGCGTATTGTCCGCGCCTGCGCCGAGATGGGCATCCGCTCGGTGGCGATTTATACCGAGCCGGATCGCTACGGCCTGCACGTGAAGCGCGCCGACGAAGCCTATTCACTGGGAGAGGACCCGCTGGCCGGCTACCTGGACCCGGCGCGGATTGTGAACCTGGCGCTGGAGACCGGCTGCGACGCCATCCATCCCGGCTACGGCTTTCTGTCGGAGAATGCCCGCTTTGCCCAGCTGTGCGAGCAGCACGGAGTTACCTTTATCGGCCCCAGGTCGGACGTTATCCACAAGATGGGCGACAAAACCCAGGCCCGGGACAGTATGCGGGCGGCCGGTGTGCCCATCACCCCGGGTTCCGAGGGCAACCTGGCGGGACTGGATCACGCGCTGAAGCTGGCCAACGAGATCGGCTACCCGGTGATGCTAAAAGCCACCTCCGGTGGTGGTGGCCGGGGCATTCGCCGGTGCGACTCTCCGGAGGAGCTGAAAACCCAGTACCCGCGGGTGATTTCCGAGGCCACCAAGGCTTTCGGTTCGGCCGAGGTGTTCATGGAAAAATGCATTGTGAACCCGCGCCATATCGAGGTGCAGGTGCTGGCTGACAGCCACGGCAATGCGATTCACCTGTTCGAGCGGGACTGCTCCATCCAGCGCCGCAACCAGAAGCTGATCGAGATCGCCCCCAGCCCTCAGCTTACCCCGGAACAGCGCCAGTACATCGGCGGCCTGGCGGTAAAGGCGGCGAAAGCGGTGGGTTACGAGAATGCCGGTACGGTGGAGTTCCTGCTCACCGGCAACGAAGTCTACTTCATGGAGATGAACACCCGGGTGCAGGTGGAGCACACCATTACCGAAGCCATCACCGGGGTGGATATTGTCCGCGAGCAGCTGCGGATCTCCGCCGGCGAACCTTTGAGCTACCGGCAGGAGGACATTTCCTACCGGGGCTATGCCCTGCAGTTCCGGATCAATGCGGAAGACCCGAAGAATGACTTTCTGCCCAGCTTCGGGCGCATCACCCATTATTACGCACCGGGCGGCCCCGGCGTTCGGGTGGATACGGCCATCTATACCGGCTATGAGATTCCGCCCTATTATGACTCCATGTGCCTGAAGCTGGTGGTCTGGGCCCTGACCTGGGACGAGGTCATTGCCCGGGGCAAGCGGGCGCTGGATGACATGCGCCTGCACGGCATTACCACCACCGCCAACTACTACCAGCAGATCCTGGACCATCCGGATTTCCGGGCCGGGGTGTTCGATACCAGCTTTGTGCCGAGCCACCCGGAGTTGCTGAACTATTCCGCCAAACGTCATCCCAGTGAAATTGCCCTGGCCATTGCCGCCACGATCGCAGCCCACGCCGGCTGGTAATCCGCAGGAGGATTTAACATGAGTAAAGCAAAGAAGATTGAAGTGACCGACGTTATCCTTCGTGACGCGCACCAGTCCCTGATTGCTACCCGCATGCGCACCGAAGACATGCTGCCGATCTGCGACAAGCTGGACCAGGTGGGTTACTGGTCCCTGGAAGTCTGGGGCGGCGCCACCTTTGATGCCTGCGTGCGTTTTCTGAAGGAAGACCCGTGGGAGCGCCTGCGCCAGCTACGCCAGGCCCTGCCCAACACCCGCCTGCAAATGCTGCTGCGGGGCCAGAACCTGCTGGGTTACCGGCATTACGCCGATGACGTGGTGGAAGCCTTTGTGCAGAAAGCCGCCGACAACGGTATTGATGTGTTCCGGGTGTTCGACGCCCTGAACGATCTGCGCAACCTGGAAACCGCCATGAAAGCGGTGAAAAAAGCCGGCAAGCATGCCCAGGGTACCATTTGCTACACCACCAGCCCGGTGCACACTCCTGAGCTGTTTGTTCAGCAGGCCCTGGAACTTAAAGCCATGGGTGCAGATTCCATCGCCATCAAGGATATGGCCGGCCTGCTCACCCCCTACGCCACCTTTGAGCTGGTGAAAGCCATCAAATCCGCCGTCGACCTGCCACTGGTGATTCACAGCCATGCCACCGCAGGCCTGGCGGCCATGTGCCAGTTGAAAGCCATCGAAGCCGGTGCCGACCGGATTGATACCGCCATCTCATCCTTTGCCAACGGCACCAGCCACCCGGCAACGGAATCCCAGGTGGCCGCCCTGAAAGGCACCGACTACGACACCGGGCTGGACCTGGAACTGCTGAGCGAAATTGCCGATTACTTCCGGGAAGTGCGCAAGAAGTACCATCAGTTCGAGAGCGAGTTTACCCGGGAAGACGTGTCAGTACAGATCAACCAGGTGCCGGGCGGCATGATGTCCAACCTCGCCAACCAGTTGAAGGAGCAGAACGCCCTGGACAAAATCCGGGACGTGTTCAGCGAGATTCCGGGAGTGCGGGCGGACCTGGGCTACCCTCCACTGGTAACCCCCACGTCCCAGATTGTCGGAACCCAGGCGGTGTACAACGTTCTGGCCGGACAGCGTTACAAGACCATCACCAACGAGGTAAAGCGCTACCTGCAAGGCGGCTACGGCCATCCGCCGGCTGAGGTGAATGCCGACATCCAGAAGAAAGCCATCGGCAATGAAAGCGTAAACGAAGGCCGGCCGGCGGACCTGCTCAGCCCGGAGCTGAACAAATTGCGAGAAGACATTGGTAGTCTGGCCACCTGCGAGGAAGATGTGCTCACATACGCCATGTTCCCGGACCTCGGCCGGGAGTTCCTGCAGCAGCGCAAAGACGGCACCCTGAAGCCGGAAGAACTGCTACCAGCTGAGCACAAGGGCCGTGACCGTATGGGCACTGCCGTTGCCACCGAATTCCGCATTGATGTGCACGGAGAAACCTACGAAGTCGCCGTTACCGGCGTGGGCGCCTCCGGCCCGGGCAAACGCAAGTTGTACCTGTCGCTGGACGGCATGCCCCAGGAAGTGGTGTTCGAGTCGCTGAACGAATACGAGGCCTCAGCCGGCGGTAGCGGCCGCAAGCAGGCCACGGATCCGGGCCATGTCACCACCACCATGCCCGGCAATGTGGTGGATGTACTGGTCAAGGAAGGCGATACTGTCGCCGCTGGCCAGGCGGTGATGATCACCGAAGCCATGAAAATGGAAACCGAAATTCACACCAGCGTGGACGGCACCGTGCAGGCGGTTTACGTCACCAAGGGCGACCGGGTTACTCCGGGCGAAGTATTGATCGAGATTGCCTGACCGGCAGGAGGAAACACTATGGACCACATTGTTCGCGGCGTACTGGATTTTCGCAAGAACGTTTACCCGGAGCACAAAGACCTGTTTGGCGCCCTGGCCGACAGTCAGAACCCGGATGTTCTGTTCTTCACCTGTTCCGATTCACGCATCGACCCGAACATGGTGACCGGCTCCAACCCCGGTGACCTGTTCATCTGCCGTAATGCCGGCAACGTGATCCCGCCCCACAGCAACGAGACCGGAGGCATGACCGCTTCCATCGAATATGCTGTGGCGGTGCTCGGCGTGCGACACATCATCGTCTGCGGCCACACCGACTGCGGTGCCATCAAAGGTGCACTGGATATCCCGGCCCTTAAGGGCCTGCCGCACGTAAAGGAATGGCTGGGCCATTGCCGTTCCGCCATGGAAATCGTTCGTGAACGCCATGGCATTGACGGTGACACGCCGCTGGATCCGAAATACCTGAACGAAGCCATTGAGGAAAATGTGCTGCAGCAGGTTCAGCACCTGCGCACGCACCCTGTGGTGGCGGCCAAGCTGGCTACCGGAAAGATCGAGATTCACGGCTGGGTGTACGATATCAAGTCCGGCAACATTCGTTGCTGCGGGCGGGATAGCATCGAGTTCAAGAATTTCGATGACTATTATGCGGAGACGATTGCTCGGGTTGCTGAGGCCTGACGTCTTTGTGTGGTGTTTGGGCGGGGTGGGGATACCTTCCCCACCCCACCCTTTCTAACTCTTAGCTAACATCCCGATCAGGCCAGTACGGCCCAGAGGTCGTGCTCGTCGGCGTGTTCTACTACGGCCCGGACAATCTGGCCTGGCTGCAGCTCGGTCTCGCCATTGAGGTAGACCATGCCGTCGATTTCCGGAGCGTCGGCCTTGGAGCGGCCGATGGCGCCTTCTTCGTCTACTTCGTCAATCAGCACATCAATGGTCTTGCCGATCTTCGCCTGCAGGCGGGCGGCTGAGATTTCTGCCTGTTTGGCCATAAAACGGGCCAGGCGCTCTTCCTTCACTTCTTCCGGCACGGCACCTTCCAGCTCATTGGCTTTTGCGCCTTCTACCGGGCTGTAGGTGAAGGCACCCACGCGGTCGAGCTGGGCTTCGTCGAGCCAGTCGAGCAGGTACTGGAAGTCTTCTTCGGTTTCACCGGGGAAGCCGACAATGAAGGTGGAACGAATGGTCAGTTCCGGGCAGATCTCCCGCCACTTCTTGATGCGCTCCAGGGTTTTGCTGTCGTGGGCGGGGCGTTTCATGGCCTTGAGCACTTTCGGGCTGGCGTGCTGGAACGGGATGTCCAGGTACGGCAGGATCTTGCCTTCGGCCATCAGCGGGATGATGTCGTCCACGTGGGGATACGGGTAGACATAGTGCAGGCGCACCCATACGCCCATGTCACCCAGGGCTTCACACAACGACTGCATTTTTGTCTTCAGCGGCCGGCCCTGCCAGAACCCCGTACGGTATTTAATATCGACACCGTAGGCGGAGGTGTCCTGGGAGATCACCAGCAGTTCCTTTACGCCGGCATCCACCAGGCGCTTGGCTTCGTCCATGACATCACCGATGGGACGGCTGACCAGTTTGCCGCGCATGTCCGGGATGATGCAGAAGGTGCAGCTGTGGTTGCAGCCTTCGGAAATCTTCAGGTAGGCATAGTGGCGGGGGGTCAGTTTGATGCCCTGAGGCGGTACCAGGTCCACAAACGGGTCATGGTCTTTATTCGGGGGTACAAACTGGTGCACCGCGCCTACCACTTCTTCATAAGCCTGGGGGCCGGATACCGCCAGCACACCGGGGTGGGTTTCACGGATTTTGTCTGCTTCCACGCCCATGCAACCGGTTACGATGACCTTGCCGTTCTCGCTGATGGCCTCGCCGATGGCGTCCAGGGATTCCTGCTTGGCGGCGTCGATAAAGCCGCAGGTGTTTACCACCACGATGTCGGCATCGTTGTAGGTGGGCACTACGTCGTACCCGTCCAGGCGCAGCTGGGTAAGAATGCGCTCGGAATCAACCAGTGCCTTCGGGCAACCCAGGCTGATAAAGCCGACTTTTCCGCCCTTGGCGGTGTTTTCTGTTTTCTCGGTCATAACGGTTCTGAAGGAATCCCGGAGCAAAGCTCCTGATGAATGTAGGCGGCGATTTTACCTCAGCGGAATTGCAACTGCAGCACTATCCGGCTACCGGTCGTGGGTGGATAATACGGATCACCGCAGGCCATTCTGTGAACCATGGTTCAGATTTAATTCATAAATTTGCAATAATATGCTTCAATACCCTTGCTGGTCATAATTTGAACAACTACACTCTCTCAGCAATCAAACACCTGTTCGGAAGCCATCTATGGGGAAGGCAACACATCTGGAAACTGCATTCGCCAGAAGGGTTCGGGTCAAGCCCATCGCTGCAAGGCACAACCTGCGCAACCAGCAACGGGTGGAAGTGTCTGCCGACATTTTGATTGAACGAGCGGATGGCAGCCGCCTTGACGGCAAAATTGCCAACCTTTCCCGCTCCGGCGTGATGATTTCCTGCTCACAGGACACTGCCCGGACACTGCTACCCGGCCTTGTCCCGCCGGCTCCCGGCCAGTCGCTGGAAGTAACCACTCGTTTCAGTGTTCCGGTATTACCCACCCAACCGGTTGCCGTGGTAGCCGAAGGCAATATCGTACACATGCGCCGCGTTGCCAGGGACGAGTTCCATCTGGGTATCCGTTTCTGCGAGTTTGAAGGCAACGGCTTTGACTACGTAGACCGTTACGTGGCCAAACTGCTGGCAGGAAACTGACCGGCATACCCGCCGGACTGCCTGCGAGTCGCTATATTTTTAGAACCCGAAGTTCTTGTTGGTCATCTTCTTATTCCATATTACCCTCTGATATAGTCGGTTTTCTGAGTTAAAGCCCTTACTGGCCTTTGCGGCAACGGAAAACCATGACCACATACAACCTCACCCATCTCAAGCAGCTGGAAGCGGAAAGCATCCACATCATCCGGGAAGTGGCGGCCGAGTTCGACAACCCGGTTATGCTGTACTCCATCGGCAAGGATTCCGCCGTAATGCTGCACCTGGCGCTCAAAGCCTTCTACCCGGGCAAGCCCCCCTTCCCCCTGATGCACGTAGACACCACCTGGAAATTCCGGGAGATGATCGAATTCCGTGACAAGCAGGTGAGCCGTTACGGGCTGGATCTGATCGTGCACACCAACGAAGAAGGCGTGAAGCAAGGCATAGGGCCGTTCACCCACGGCAGCGCCAAGCACACCGACATGATGAAAACCCAGGCCCTGAAACAGGCTCTGAACAAGTACAAGTTTGATGCCGCCTTCGGTGGCGCGCGCCGGGATGAAGAGAAATCCCGGGCCAAGGAGCGGGTGTATTCGTTCCGGGATGAACACCACCGCTGGGATCCCAAAAACCAGCGCCCGGAGCTTTGGAATATCTACAACGGCAAGGTCAACAAGGGCGAAAGCATTCGCGTGTTCCCGCTGTCGAACTGGACCGAGCTGGATATCTGGCAATACATCTACCTGGAAAACATCGACATAGTGCCCCTGTATTTCGCCGCCGAGCGCCCGGTGGTGGAGCGCGACGGCACCCTGATCATGGTCGACGACGACCGTATGCCCCTGAAAGAGGGCGAAAAGCCGGTGATGAAATCGGTGCGGTTCCGGACCCTGGGCTGCTACCCCCTGACCGGCGCCATTGAATCCGGGGCCAACACGCTGCCGGAAATTATCCAGGAAATGCTGCTGGCCACCAGCTCCGAACGGCAAGGCCGGGTAATCGACCACGATTCCGCCGGCTCCATGGAACAGAAAAAGCGGGAAGGGTACTTTTGAGATGTCACACCAGTCTGAACTGATCGCCGACGATATTCTGGCGTACCTGAAACAGCACGAGAACAAAGAGCTGCTGCGCCTGCTCACCTGCGGCAGCGTGGATGACGGCAAAAGCACCCTGATTGGCCGCCTGCTGCACGACACCAAAATGATCTACGAAGATCACATGGCCAGCCTGAAAACGGACAGTGCCAAGATGGGCACCACCGGTGAAAAACTGGACCTGGCCCTGCTGGTCGACGGCCTGCAGGCCGAGCGTGAACAGGGCATCACCATTGACGTGGCCTACCGCTACTTCAGCACCGACAAGCGCAAGTTCATCATTGCCGACACCCCGGGCCACGAGCAATACACCCGCAACATGGCCACCGGCGCCTCCACCGCGCAACTGGCGATCCTGATGATCGACGCCCGCCACGGCGTGATGACCCAGACCCGCCGGCACTCGTTCATCGCCTCCTTGCTGGGCATTCGCCACATTGTGGTGGCGGTGAACAAGATGGACCTGGTGGACTTCAGCGAACAGCGCTTCAATGAAATCCGCGACGAATACCTGGCCTTTGCCACCAAACTCGGCCTGAAGGATGTCCGCTTTGTGCCGATTTCCGCCCTGGACGGCGACAACGTGGTGAACAAGAGCGAGAACACCCCCTGGTTCACCGGCCAGCCTTTGATGGAAATCCTCGAAACCGTGGAGGTCTCCCGGGACAAAAACCTGGAACACTTCCGCTTCCCGGTGCAGTACGTCACCCGCCCCAACCTCAACTTCCGGGGTTTCTGCGGCACCGTCGCCTCCGGCGTGATCCGCCCGGGCGAAACCGTGATGGCCCTGCCCTCGCGGCGCACCAGCAAGGTCAAGGAAATCGTCACCTTCGACGGCAACCTGAGCGAAGCCTATATCGACCAGGCCGTGACCCTGACCCTGGAAGACGAAATCGACATCAGCCGTGGCGACATGCTGGTGAAAGCGGACGACGAGCCGGAAGTTCACAACCGCTTTAACGCCAACATTGTCTGGATGACCGACGCGCCTCTGGAAACCGGCCGCCTCTACGACATCAAGCTGGGGCCCACGTTTACCTCCGGCACGGTGAAAAAGATTCACCACCAGACCGATGTAAACACCCTGGAGCAGAACCCGAACCCAAGCCAGCTTCAGCTCAACGAAATCGGCCTGTGCGAACTGACCCTGAACCAGCCCATCGCGTTCGACGCCTACCAGCGCAACCACGCCACCGGCAGCTTCATCGTCATCGACCGCCTGACCAACGTAACGGTCGGCGCCGGTATGATCGCCGGCCTGGCCGATGGCCTGGAATCGCTTGATCCGGTTACTTCTGAGGAGCGCGAGCGCCGCCTGGCCCAGAAACCGGCCATCATCGCCTGCACCGGCAAACAGGCCCCGCAACTGGCCCTGGCCGTGGAGCGGGCTTTGTTTGACCAGGGCAAGACGGCGGTGGTGGTGTCCGAAGAAAACACCGGCGACGCCGACGAGCGCCGGCGCGTGGCCCAGCTGCTGACCGCCCATGGTCTGGTGGCTGTGGCGGTGAACCTGGGCACTGACATTGCCAATGCCAGCGTTTCTGCTGATTCGGAGACCGATATTCCAGCTGCGGTTGCGGGGCTCTTGCAGGACCTGGCTCGGAGTCAGCGGGTTTAAGCTCTTGATTCCCCATCCTTGGCGGGCGGGCTGCCGGGGTGGGGGATGGTTTTCTTTGGAAAAACAACTCGCTTCGCTCAGACATCTTTTTCCGGCAGAAAACCATCCCCCACCCCGACGCCGGCAGAGATTTTTAGGGGGTTCTGTAATCCAACTGTTTGTTGGTGGTTGCCACTTTTTGGCCTGCACAGTATCCTGTACAGTACAGCATTTTGTACAGGGCATATTTTATGGACGCTATAAGCTATACCGTTGCAAGAAGTAATCTGGCGAAAACCATGGAGCAGGTTTGTGAAGACCACTCACCGGTGATTATTACCCGGAGCAAGGCCCAGTCTGTGGTGATGATTTCGCTGGAGGATTACGAAGCACTGCAGGAAACCGCCTATCTGCTACGGGCACCCAAAAACGCCCGCCGATTGCTGGAATCCGTCGCTGAACTGGAACAAGGCGGCGGCCAGGAAAAGGATCTTCTTGAATGAAACTCATCTTCTCCGAGCACGCCTGGGAAGACTATTTGTACTGGCAGAGCACTGACAAAAAGGTCGTTAGTCGCATCAACAAACTTATCAAGGCGACCATGCGAGAGCCCTTCGAAGGCATCGGCAAGCCGGAGCCACTAAAGCACAACCTCGCCGGTTACTGGTCACGCCGGATTAACGAAGAAGACCGCATGGTCTACAAAGTCACCGAAGACGCCCTACTCATCGCCCAGCTCCGATATCACTACTGACAGCAAACACCCCCTTATCCTCAGCAGTTCCAGAAAAAGCCGACTTCACTCAAATGGTCTGCCGGTCGTGGGGTGGTGGTTTATTTTTCTGCCGGAAAAAGATGTCTGAGCGAAGCGAGTTGTTTTTCCAAAGAAAAATAAACCACCACCCCGCGACCCGCCCCCACAACTCGAAAGCTACAATGAATCCCACGCCGATACATGGCAAAATCCCCGCCCACCAAGATTAACCACAGGAGCTGAATAACATGGCCATCAAACACCTGCGCACTGCCTTCGCCAGCCAGTACCAGCCGGGCCAGCCCGCCCGCCTTGTTGCCGGCGAGGCCCTGCAGGAGCCCGGTGGCGATTACGAAGCCCTGCACAAGCAGATGAAGCGCCTGTTCAACAGCAAACCCGGCAAGAAATACGGCCGCTTCTCAGACGACATCGGCGAATGCCCCTTCAGCGCCTGGCTTAAAGACTATCTGGAAGACAAACAAACCTTCACCGCCATGACCGACCGCCTGTTCGGCCAGTGGCAGGAACTGCTCAACGGCAGCCAGGAAGAGTTTGATGGCCACCTGATGGTGGTTCACGACGCCCTGGCCGATTCCGAAGTGGTTTACCTGTTCATCCTCGAAACCGACGGCGCCATGCGTTTTGACGGCAGCCAGAAACTGGATGCCACGGACGTGCTGAGCCTGTCGCGCCTGAACCTCGCCGTGCGAATTGAGCTGGACGAATGGCGTAATGAAAACACCAGCGACAACTACATGACCGTCGTCCACGCCCGCGGCACCGGAGACCCCGGCGAGCTGTTCCTGCGCCTGTGTGCCTTCACCAACAGCGTGGATGTGGAAAAGGAAACCATGACTTTCCTGAACGCAGTGGAAGCCTTCGCCAAGTCCAGCGAACCGGAAAAGGCCGGGGAAGTCCGCGCCAAGGCCTACGAATTCTGCAAAGACCAGCACGCCCTCGGCGAGCCGGTGGCCATCGAGGCGCTGTCCAATTACCTGGACGAAAGCCAGCCTGAGCGCTTCAAGGAATTTGCCAGCAAGAACTCAGAAATGCCCGAAACCGGCGTGCTGCACCCGGACCACCGCAAAGTCAAAAAACTCGTGCGCATCGCCGGCTCCGGCGGCGGCATGAGCGTGTCGTTCTCATCTGACCTGGTAAACCAGGCGGTCTACTACGACCGCGACAAAGACGCCCTGACCATTACCCGCCTGCCCAAGGCTTTGCGGGAGCAGTTGCAGCGGTACCTGGAGGCTCGCGAGGACTGAGTTGTGCTTTCCTAGCCTGCTGGTTTTGGGGGCGGGTCGCGGGGTGGGTGAAGCTTTTTTCTTTGGAAAAACAACTCGCTTCGCTCAGACATCTTTTTCCGGCAGAAAAAAGCTTCACCCACCCCGCACCGGCATGACAATGGTGCGGGCGTCCGTCAGGTCTCGTTTGCTTTTAGATTTTCTGGTTGCTCATCCCACCGGGGGCGATTCGCCCTTATTTTTCTGACTTCCTGCATCCAACCCACCCCGTCGATCAACTCACCGGTTTCGTGGTCGATGGGCGGATACGGCAGGTTGCGGTCGTCGCAATAACGCTTCACCGTGGGCTGGCACCAGCAGAACAGCAGGCGGTTGTATTCGTCATCCGGCATCCGCCGCTGGTCAAACATCCCCGCCAGTTTTCGCTGACGCTGGGCTTCGGAAAGAATGATCGAGCAAGCCGAGGACACGTTCAGCGACTCCACCATCCCCATCATCGGAATCACGATATGCTCATCCGCCTGCTCGGCGGTCACCGGGTTCACCCCGTCCACCTCGTTACCCATGATAATCGTGCACGGCACGGTGAAATCCACCTCCCGAAAATCCACAGCCCGGTCTGACAACTGCGCGGCATACAGCTTGTGCCCCTGCGCCTTCAGCTCGGTCACCGCGTTGTCCATGGTGGGATGGGTATGCGTCGTCACCCAGTGAAAACTGCCACCGGCTGTCTTACGAAATGCCCGAAAACCCTCCTTCGGCCAGACCACGTGCATGTTCGCCACACCAAAGGCGTCGCAGGAGCGGATGATGGCGGACAGGTTTCGGGGTTTATGCACCTGGTCCGTCAGCACCCGCAGGTCGGGTTGGCGGGTGTTCAGGACTTGTTTGATTCGGGCGAGGCGTTCGGGGGTCATAACGTAATGTCTGTCGGAATCCAGGAATAGCGTTGGTGAAGGCTTGTGGGATGGGGCTTCCAAAAATTTGTGGAGCCATGGATGGCGGAACAGAAGCGCCACAGGGGCTCAGCCGAGCGCTTATGAAGCAATGCTTCATGCGACAGCTGAGCGACCACAATCTGTGATTGTGGGCCGGACCCCGAAGGGGTGCCGTAAGGAGCGTTTTTTGGAAGCCCCATCCCACAAGCCTTCTTGCACCCACGCCGGAAAGCTGGAAATGATACCACAGCAAAACTAGAGACAATCCGAGACAACGGTGGTTGAAGTTTAGGCACCCCGTTATAATACGCAGTCAATTTTTGCCAGCGCCCCACACCACCCCGGCGCAACACACACCAAACTACGTGAGACCCATGGCCAAGAAGCTGTTCATCAAAACCCACGGCTGCCAAATGAACGAGTACGACTCTGCCCGCATGGCAGACCTGCTCAAAACCGGCGAAGCGGTTGAAATGACCGACAACCCGGATGACGCCGACATCCTGCTGCTGAACACCTGCTCCATTCGCGAAAAAGCCCAGGAAAAAGTGTTCCACCAGCTCGGCCGCTGGAAACGTCTCAAAAGCAAAAAACCCGATATGATCATCGGCGTTGGCGGCTGCGTTGCCAGCCAGGAAGGCCAGGCCATCCTCGACCGGGCCCCTTACGTAGACATGGTGTTCGGCCCGCAAACCCTGCACCGCCTGCCAGACATGATCAGCGAAGTCCGAATGAAAGGTAACGGTGTAGGCGTGGTTGACGTCAGCTTCCCGGAAATCGAGAAGTTCGACAACCTGCCGGAACCTGGTGCCGATGGCCCTTCTGCGTTCGTTTCTATCATGGAAGGCTGCAGCAAATACTGCACCTTCTGCGTGGTGCCCTACACCCGTGGCGAAGAAGTCAGCCGCCCGGTAGACGACGTGATTGCCGAGGTGGCCCACCTGGCTGCCCAGGGCGTGCGCGAAGTAAACCTGCTGGGGCAGAACGTAAACGCCTATCGTGGCGACACCCACGACGGCGACCAGATGGACCTGGCGGAACTGATCGAAGTGATCGCCACCATTGATGGCATCGACCGCATCCGCTACACCACCTCTCACCCGGTGGAATTCAGCGAGTCACTGATCGATGTCTACGAGCGGGTTCCGGAGCTGGTCAGCCACCTGCACCTGCCGGTGCAAAGCGGCTCCGACCGCATCCTGGCAGCCATGAAGCGCGGCCACACGGCGCTGGAGTACAAATCCAAGCTGCGCCGCCTGCGCAAGATCCGCCCGGACATCAGCTTCTCTTCTGACTTCATTATCGGCTTCCCGGGTGAAACCGATAAGGATTTCGAGGATACCATGAAGCTGATCAACGACATCGGCTTTGATATGTCCTTCAGCTTCATCTACAGCGCCCGCCCGGGTACTCCGGCGTCGGATCTGCCGGACGATACGCCGGTGGAGGTGAAGAAGCAGCGGTTGAGTATTCTGCAGGATCGCCTGAATCAGAATGTGATGGATATCAGCCGCAAGATGGTCGGTTCCACTCAGCGGATTCTGGTGACTGGTCTGTCCAAGAAGGACCCGGGGGAGTATGCGGGGCGTACCGAGAACAACCGCATTGTGAACTTCCGCCATGAGAATCCTGAGGTGGTTGGCCACTTCATCGACGTAGAAATCGTCGAGGCCTACCCGAACTCTCTTCGTGGTGTGCCGGTTAGTTCTGAGTTGTTTTAGGCTTCGGCACCCATGTGCTTGTAGTTCGGGGGCGGGATCTTGGGCGGGCAGGCCTTCCAAAAACCGCTCCTTACGGCACATCCCTGTGGCGCTTCTGCTCCGCCATCCATGGCTCCGCACATTTTTGGAAGGCCTGCCCGCCCAAGCTCCGACCATCAACAGTGCAGCATGCAAAAACGCTCACCATAGTGCGTTCATCATGAAGCAACAGCCAAACCAGCTTGATTTTTAATCAGCGAACCTGCACATAGCAAGAAAGGCCGGTGCGTGGGTTCGCTTCCACAGGGTATCGTAGGCCATGGATGGCCGAAGCTAAGCGAACAGGACGTCTTGAGCGTCCCTGTGGAAGCGAACCCACTCATCGGCCATACTGCCCAATTCAAGAAATGCATGCTCCGGCCTAAACCACCCGGGCCAGAGTTAAAACCAGAACGGAGCAATATTGAACACTCACGATACCAGACAATTTGACCTGCACCCGGTGAACCAGCGCCGGCTGGCGACCCTGTGCGGGCAGTTTGATGAACACCTGAAGATGATTGAACAGCGCCTGCAGGTGAAAGTCGGCCGGCGCGGGCATCATTTCCGGGTGGAAGGCCACACTGAAAACGTGGCAGCGGCTACCGAGGTCATCCGGCACCTGTACCGGGAAACCGAGGCCAGCGAGGACATTCCGCCGGATACCGTGCACCTGTTTATCCGAGAGACCGGCCTTGAGCGGCTGCCGGATGACGTGCCTTATGATGAAGGCCAGATTACCGTCATCAAGACCCCCAAACTGACCGCCAAGCCCCGGGGCCGGAATCAGCAGAAGTATGTGCACAGCATCCGCACCCACGACATCAACTTTGGCATCGGGCCGGCGGGTACGGGTAAGACCTGGCTGGCCGTGGCCTGTGCGGTTGAGGCACTGAAGGACGAGCAGGTGAAGCGGATTCTGCTGGTTCGGCCAGCGGTGGAAGCCGGCGAGAAACTGGGCTTTCTGCCCGGCGACCTGGCACAGAAGGTGGACCCGTACCTTAGGCCGCTGTACGACGCGCTTTATGAAATGCTGGGCTTTGACCAGGTTACCCGCCTGATCGAGAAGAGCGTGATCGAGATTGCGCCGCTGGCGTTTATGCGCGGGCGCACGCTGAACAACTCATTCATCATTCTGGACGAGAGCCAGAACACCACACGGGAGCAGATGAAGATGTTCCTGACCCGGATCGGTTTTGGCTCTACGGCGGTGATTACCGGTGATACCACTCAGGTGGACCTGCCACGGGGCCAGAATTCCGGCCTGATTCACGCCGCCGGCGTGTTGAGCAAGGTGCCTGGCATCGGCTTTACCCGTTTTGAAGCCAAGGATGTGGTGCGCCACCCGCTGGTTCAGCGGATTGTGGAAGCCTACGATTCCTTTGATGACGGGAGCTCCGGCAGCCGATGAACAAGCTGACTGTGGACTTCCAGATGGCCTTTGACGGTGCGGGTGTGCCGGATGAAGCGCAGTTCCACAGCTGGGCCGAAAAGGCCTGGCTGGGCGAGAATCCGTCCGAGGTGACCATCCGTATTGTCGATAACGACGAGAGCCGGGAGCTGAACCACCAGTACCGGGGCAAGGACAAACCCACCAATGTTTTGTCCTTCCCATTTGAAGCGCCAGCGGGTATAACGATGCCATTGGCCGGAGATCTGGTTATTTGCGCACCGGTTGTTGAAAAAGAGGCGCAGGAACAGCATAAAGAGCCTGTAGCCCACTGGGCTCATATGGTGGTGCACGGTATGTTGCACCTTCAGGGCTACGACCATATTGAAGATAACGAAGCCGAGGTCATGGAAGCCCTCGAGGTTCGGCTGCTGTCGCAGCTCGGATTTGCTAACCCTTACGAAGCAGAGGAAACGGAACCAGACTCATGAGCGACGATCAGTCGAGTCGCAGCCAGGGCAGCAAGTCCTGGCTGGAGCGTATATCACAGGCCTTTTCCAGCGGGCCTGAGTCCGTTGAGGACGTGCTGGAAATTCTGCGGGACGCCGAGTCCCAGAGCATTATTGATACCGATTCCATGAGCATCATCGAAGGTGCCATGCAGGTGATCGATATGCGGGTGGATGAAATCATGATTCCCCGCTCCCAGATGATCACCGTGAAAGCCTCCCAGGAACCGAAAGAATTCCTGCCCGAGATCATGTCATCTGCCCACAGCCGTTTCCCGGTGATTGGTGAAAGCCCGGACGACGTGCTGGGTGTTCTGCTGGCCAAGGATCTGCTGCCGCTGGCCCTGAACAACAACCTCAACTGGTCCCGCATCCGTGAAATCCTGCGCCCGCCCACCTTTGTGCCCGAGAGCAAGCGGTTGAACCAGCTGCTCAAGGAGTTCAAGGAAAACCGCAACCACATGGCCATCGTGGTGGATGAATACGGCGGTACGGCAGGCCTGATTACCATTGAGGATGTGCTGGAGCAGATCGTCGGCGAGATCGAAGACGAACACGATTTCGACGAAGAAACCCACATCAAGGCCCGGGGCGATGGCACCTTTGCGGTGAAAGCCGTGACTCCGGTTGACGACTTTAATGAATTTTTTGGCACCGACCTGGACGAAGAAGAGTTCGATACCATTGGCGGCCTGGTGCTCAAAGAGTTCGGCCACCTGCCCAGACGGGGCGAAACGGTTGAATTCGGCGGTTTGCAGTTTACTATTGCGAACGCCGATAACCGAGTCATCCGTTTGCTGCAGGTAACCCGAAGTGAGTCATGAAAACGGCCTGAGCCATCCGCTCAACCTGAAATTTACTGCCCATCCCTGGCTGGGCCCGGTGATCCTGATGATCGCCGGCGCCCTGCAAACCCTTACCTTCTCGCCGTTCCATATCTGGGCGCTGGGGCCGGTATCGGTTCTTCTGATCCTCCTGGTTACCCTGAACCTGCCGTCGGAGAAGCTGTTTCGCGCCGGCTGGTTTGTCGGCCTTGGGCTGTTTGCCTCCGGCGTGAGCTGGATTTACATCAGCATCAGCAAGCACGGCAACACCTCGATGCCCATCGCGGTTCTGCTGATGGTGCTGTTCGTGGCAGGGCTGGCGCTATTCCACGGGCTGGCGTTCTGGTTCTGGGGCAAGCTGGCCAGGCAAAGCATGGTGCGCCGGCTGATCCTGTTTCCCGCCATCTGGCTACTGGGGGACTGGCTCCGGGGCTGGCTGCTGACCGGCTTTCCCTGGCTGTACCTGGGCACCGCCCACACCGATGGCCCACTGGCCGGGCTGGCACCATTAACCGGTGTGCACGGGCTGACCTTCTGGATCGTGGTTACCGGCGCAGCGGCTTACGGGGTGTGGTGGCTGATCCTGGCTGGCCGAAAAGCTGCGGCCGGTGCGACGGCAGCGATCGTGGTATTACCCTGGCTGCTGGCTCCTGCCCTTAATCAGGTCAGCTGGACCAGTATCAGCGAGGAGCCGAAAAGCTTTGCCGCCATGCAGGGCAATATTCCGCAACAGATCAAGTGGGATCCGGAGTTCCTGAAAGACCAGATTGTGGCGTATCTGGGGATGACTGAAGAACACTGGGATAAAGACATCATCCTGTGGCCGGAAACCGCCATTCCCATTCCCCAGGACCAGGCCGGCAAGATCATTGACCACATCGAGGAACGGCTTGGCGAGAACAGCACCCTGATTTCCGGTATTCCCTGGTATGGCTACAGCGGCGAAATCGAGGACTACACCTTCCACAACAGCATCCTGGCTGCCGGTGGCGGCGAGGGCATGTACCACAAACAGAAGCTGGTACCTTTCGGCGAGTATGTGCCGCTGCAGGGATTACTGCGGGGACTGATCGGCTTCTTTGACCTGCCCATGAGCAGCTTCACCCCGGGCCCGGGCCAGCAATCCGGCCTGAGCGCCACCGATACCCGGCTGATGCCCTACATCTGCTACGAAGTGGCCTACCCGGATTTTGTGGCGTTCAACGCGCGGAATACCGGCATGCTGGTGACCATCAGCAACGATGGCTGGTTCGGCGACTCTATCGGCCCTCTTCAGCACCTGCAACTGGCCCGCATGCGCGCCCTGGAAACCGGGCGCTACATGCTGCGCGGCACCAACAACGGGGTAACGGCCATCATCAACGAAAAAGGCCAGATCACCGAGCGCATCCCCCAGTTCCAGCGGGCCGTGCTCACCGGCGAGGTATTCTCCGCCACCGGCAGCACGCCCTACATGCAGACCGGCTCCTGGCCGGTGCTGACCCTGGCGGTGATCCTGATTGTTTTCGTGCGGGAGCGGGTGATTCCTAAACGCTGATTTTTAGCCACGGAATCACCCTTCCTTAGGCGGCCACCGGCTGGTTACGCGCTCGAAGTAGTGGGAGCCACATGCCTCACAAGGGTGCAGGTGACTGGTTTTGGTCAAGCACAGCATATGGCTGCAGTTCAGGCAGCGGAACATGCCGGCGGTGGCCACTTCGCCGGAGATGTAGTGGCTGACATCTTCGTTCTCCAGCTTCTGGGACAGCTCCAGGGTATCTACCAGGGTCTGGTCCGCCACCGACAGCAGGCGGTCGGCCAGAGTCTGTTCCAGCAGGGAGATGTCCAGCTGCAGCCACTCTTTCAGGCCTTCCCCGGTTTCCTCCACAAAGTGCATCAAATGCTGGAGATCCCGCTGCAGGTAGGCGCCCAGCAGGTCGGCTTCCTCCCGGGTCATCTCCTCCAGTTCGTATTCAAACTCGACCGCCTTCTGCACTTCTTCTTCCAGAGTCTGCAAGGACGTCTCCTGCAGATCGTGCAGGCGGGTCTGCACCCGCTCCAGCATTCGGTCATAGGCCTCGAGGGCTTTACCTGAAAGGTGACTGCGTTCCGGTTCTGTCATAACGGCTCCTTCAACCTGACTTCCAACCTGACTTCGGGGCACTGGCCTGCGGCCTTCGCCATTACTGACAGTCTGGCACATCCCGCAGAATTTGGCAGACTACCTGTTAAGCCTTCGGTGCGTTAGAATGTTCGGCCTTTTCGAACATCCTTTTCTCACAGGGTACTTTTGGTAATGGCAGGAATGGACGAGCAATACAACCCACGTGACGTAGAACAGACCGCCCGCAACTTCTGGGAAACCAACGAAACCTTCAAGGTGAAGGAAGAGCCGGGCAAGCCCAAGTACTACTGCCTGTCCATGTTCCCCTACCCCAGCGGCAAGCTGCACATGGGCCACGTTCGCAACTACACCATCGGCGACGTGATTTCCCGTTATCAGCGCATGCAGGGCAAGAACGTGATGCAGCCTATGGGCTGGGACGCCTTCGGCCTGCCTGCGGAAAACGCCGCCATTGCCAATAAGTCCGCGCCGGCAAAGTGGACCCGCTCCAACATCGATTACATGAAAAACCAGCTCAAGCAGCTGGGTTTCGGGTACGACTGGAGCCGCGAACTGGCCACCTGCGATCCGGAATATTACCGCTGGGAACAGTGGTTCTTCGCCCGCCTGTATGAAAAAGGCCTGGTGTACAAGAAGATGTCCACCGTTAACTGGGACCCGGTTGACCAGACCGTCCTGGCCAACGAACAGGTGGTTGACGGCCGCGGCTGGCGCTCCGGCGCGCTGGTAGAGCAGAAAAAGATTCCCCAGTGGTTCATCCGCATCACCGATTACGCGGAAGAACTGCTGAACGACATGGACGACCTGGAAGGCTGGCCGGAACAGGTCAAGACCATGCAGCGCAACTGGATTGGCAAGTCCACCGGTACCGAGCTGACCTTCCCGCTGAAAGATCGTGAAGACGGCCTGACCGTTTACACCACCCGCCCGGACACCCTGATGGGCGTGAGCTACATGGCGGTCGCTGCCGAGCACCCGCTGGCCAAGGCAGCAGCAGAGCGCCACCGCGACGTGGCGGAGTTTGTGGACCAGTGCCGTAACAGCAAGGTAGCTGAGGCCGAAATGGCCACCATGGAAAAGAAAGGTATTGATACCGGTTTCAAGGCCATCCACCCGCTGACCCAGGAAGAAATTCCGGTTTGGGTCGCCAACTTTGTGCTGATGGACTACGGCACCGGCGCCCTGATGGCCGTACCGGGCCACGATGACCGTGACCACGAGTTTGCCCGCAAATACAAACTGGCCATCAAGCAGGTGATTGCGCCGAGCAACCACGAAGATATCGATGTTCAGGAAAAGGCCTACACCGAAAAAGGTGTACTGGTTAGCTCCGGCAAATACAGCGGCCTGACCAGCGATGAAGCCTTCGAGGAAATCGCCAGCTACCTGGAAGCCAACGGCATTGGCAAGCGCACCGTTAACTACCGCCTGCGCGACTGGGGTGTTTCCCGCCAGCGTTACTGGGGCGCGCCCATCCCGATGATGACCCTGGAAGACGGCACCGAGATGCCGGTTCCGGACGACCAGCTGCCGGTTCGCCTGCCGGAAGATGTCGAGATGGACGGCGTGCAGTCGCCCATCAAGGCAGACCCGGAGTGGTGCAAAACCGAGTTCAACGGCCAGGCCGCCACCCTGGAAACCGATACCTTCGACACCTTCATGGAGTCGTCCTGGTACTACGCCCGTTTCTGCAGCCCCAACTACGACAAGGGCATGCTGGACCCGGCTGCCGCCAACTACTGGCTGCCGGTAGACCAGTACATCGGTGGTATCGAGCACGCCATCCTGCACCTGCTGTACGCCCGCTTCTTCCACAAGCTGCTGCGGGACGTGGGCCTGGTAAACAGTTCCGAGCCGTTCAATCGCCTGCTTACCCAGGGCATGGTGCTGGCCGAGACTTACTACCGTAACGAAGACAACGGCGGCAAGACCTGGTTCAACCCGGCGGACGTCACCGTAGAACGCGACGGCAAGGGCCAGGTGGTACGCGCCATCCTGAAAGCCGATGGCCAGCCGGTGGAAATCGGCGGCGTTACCAAGATGTCCAAGTCCAAGAACAACGGCATCGATCCCCAGTCGATCATCGATGAGTTTGGTGCCGACACTGTGCGCCTGTTCATGATGTTTGCCGCACCGCCAGAGCAGTCCCTGGAGTGGTCTGACAGCGGCGTGGAGGGCGCGCACCGCTTCCTCAAGCGCCTGTGGCGCATGGTGACCGAGCATGCGGCCGGCGGCGATGTTGCTGCCCTGGATGCCAGCGCTCTGAACAGCAGCCAGAAAGACCTGCGCCGCAAGACCCACGAGACCATTGCCAAGGTCAGTGACGACATCAGTCGCCGCCTGACCTTCAACACCGCCATTGCAGCCGTAATGGAACTGCTGAATGAAGTGGGCCGCCTGGGTGATGACGAACCCCAGAGCCGCGCCGTGCGCCAGGAAGCCCTGGACACCGCGGTACGGGTGCTGGCTCCGATCGTGCCTCATATCTGTCATAAACTCTGGCAGGTGCTGGGCCACAGTGAGCCGGTGGTTGACGCCAGCTGGCCGGTCGCCGATGAAAGCGCCATGGTCCGCAGCGAGATCGAAGTGGTCCTGCAGGTCAACGGCAAGGTACGGGCCAAGGCCACAGTCCCGGCCGATATCAGCAAGCCGGACCTGGAAAAGCTGGCCCTGGAGAACGAAAACGTTCAGCGTTTTGTTGAAGGCAATACCGTTCGCAAGGTGATTGTAGTGCCCGGCAAACTGGTCAACGTGGTGGCCAACTGATATGACCACCACCGCCCCGTTCCTGAAAGCGTTGAAACTCGCCGCCCTGGCACTGGCTACCCTGGTGCTGGCCAGCGGCTGCGGCTTTCAGTTACGGGGCACCTCGCCGGTACCGGCCGCGCTGCAACCCCTGGCGGTAGACTGCCCGGACAACCTGCCCGGCCGCTTCTGTCAATCGGTCCGGGATCAGCTGACCCTCGGCGGTGTCCAGGTTGCTGACAGCGCCGCCCAGGCCGATTACATCCTGCGCCTGCGGGATTACCGGCAGGATCGCCGGGCCTCGGCCATTACCGCCCAGGCCGCTGCCGCAGAGTACGTTCTGCGCCATACTATCGCCATTGAACTGCTCACGGCTGACCGGATCCCGCTGATTGCCAGCACCAACCTGAATGCCAGCGAAACCTACCGCTACGACGAAACCAACGTACTCGCCAAGCAGCGCGAGGAAGAGGAGCTTCGGCAACAGCTGGGCGACCGGCTGGCCCAGCAGGTTATCTTCCGCCTGGCCCCCATGACCCGGGAACGGATAGACACCATCATCGAGGATTACCGGGCCAGCCAGGAACAGGCTGAGGCGCAATGAAAACCCAGCCTGGCCAGCTCCCTCAGTTACTGAAAAAAGGCCTGGCACCGGTTTACCTGATCTCCGGTGATGAACCCCTGCTGGTTCAGGAGTGTTGCGACCAGGTTCGAAAGGCCGCCCGGGAAGCCGGTTACCAGGACCGCCTCACCTACCACGCAGATCACCAGCTTGACTGGAATTCCGTAGCAGACGAATGCAACGCGATGTCGCTGTTTGCGGAAAAACGCCGGATCGAGATTCACCTGCCCACCGGCAAACTCGGCGATGGCCGCAAGGTACTCGAGCAAATCCTGCAGGCCCCGCCTGAAGACGTCATCCTGTTGCTGATCAGCGCCAGGCTGGATGCCGCGGAAACCAAGCGTAAATGGTACAAGGACCTTCAGAAAACCGGCGTACATGTGCCGGTGTGGCCGGTTGAGGCGGACAAATTCGCCAACTGGCTGCAGCAACGGGCAAGCAATCAGGGGCTGAGCCTGACCCGCGGTGCACTGGGAATGCTGGCTGAACGGCTCGAAGGCAACCTGCTGGCGGCGAGCCAGGAACTGGATCGCCTGACGCTGCTGACCAACGGCAAGACCATTGACGAGGAAACCGTAGAGCAGGCAGTCCAGGACAGCGCCCGCTTCAACGGCTTTGAGCTGGTCACCGAACTGCTCACTGGTAAGGCCGGCCACGCCAGCCGCATCATCGGCGTACTGCAGCAGGAAGGAGAAAATCCCCTGGGGCTGCTGAGCGTGCTGGTGCGCGACCTGAACATGATTATCGAGCTGAAGACCGCCCTGCCCCCGGGCGATAACCCCTCGGGCTTTCTGAAGAAACGGGGCGTTTTCCAGCCCCGGCGAGCGTCTGCCATCCAGCAGGCAGCCCGCCGCCTGACACTGCCCCGCCTGAACCAGGCCCTGGCCCTGTGCAGCCTGACTGACCGGGCCGCCAAGGGCTTTGACGACCTTACCCCCTGGCATCACCTGCGCGACCTCTCAATTCTGCTGGCCGCAACCCGTAATGGCTGACCTGGGCCAAACCCGGGCGAGTACCGGCCCCGGCGGCACTTGACACGATTTTGCAATCGGGCGCATTGTACATTCTCCACTCAATCAGGGAAGGAGAACCTGCCATGAGCCTGCAAGACGAATTCAACAAGCTGTCCGAGAAAGTCAGACAATACCGCGACGAAGCCAAGGTGCAGATGCACCTGGCCAAGGAAGATGTGAAGGACGAATGGGACGACCTGGAGCAGAACTGGGACAAGTTCCGTTCGAAGCTCGACCAGATTTTCCATGACGCAGAAGATGCCAGCCAGGAAGCCCGGGAAACCGCCCGCAAGATGGGTGAAGAGCTAAAATCCGGCTACCAGAACATCCGCAACAAGCTGAAGTAAACGTTAACCCGTTAACAAACAGACACATCAAGACAGGCATAGAGACACACTTCTCATCGTCTCTGTGCCATACTTCACAGTAAGAAATGAATCTTGCGTCATAATTTTGTCGTGTTGTTCATTTTGCCACCAACTTGCCGTCTGGCTGGCCAAGGAATATGGCACATACTGTGAGGTATACCTGTCATATGAAAAAAGTTACTGCGCTCTCTGTTACTCTCGCCCTGTCTCTCTCTGCCGGTCTGGTTACTGGCCAGAACATCCGTTTCAGTGATCCCGAAACCGTTATCAAGAATGAGTTCTGGGGCAACCTGTATGCGGAAGGCGGTTCATCCTTCTTCTGCGAAAAGCCGTTTACCAGCAAGGGCTTTGTACTGACCGACGGTTATATCTACCCGCTGGCGGATGTGCGTTCCGCCCTGGATTGCGGTACTACATCGCAGTGCAAGCGGGACAACCGCTACCGGCAGATTGCCTCGGATCTGCACAATATGGTGCCGGTAACCAGTCGAATAGAGATGCGTCGCCGCAATACCCGCTATGAGGATATCGGCGCCAGTGCACAGCCGGATGACTGCGGTATTCGTGAGAGCACACAGTTTTTCGAGCCGCCCGAGCATGCCAAGGGTGATGTGGCCCGGACGATGGCGTACATGGTCGATACGTACGGGTTGCCGTGGCTGGGGGCTACTACGCTGTTTCAGGGCTGGAACGAGCTGGATCCGCCGGATGACCGGGAGCTGGCGCGGCATAGCCGGATTGCCGAGATTCAGGGTAATGAGAATCCCTTTGTGGTTAATCCCAGGCTGATTAGTCGGCTCTGAGTTTGAAATGCAGTAAGCGTTGGATCGGGGAAGCCCTTCCGAAACACGCTGTGAATACATCCTTGTACGCTCTGCTCCGCCATCCATGGCTACGCAAGGTTTCGGAAGGGCCTCCCCGATCCAATGCCCGGACATTTCAGCTAGCATCAAACAAAAAAGCAGGCCACCTGGGCCTGCTTTTTTGCTTGCTGGAAGAACGAAACCTGTATCAGATTTCGTTAGCCGCCAGAGCCATCATGGCATCGCTGCCACTGCGAATGCCTTCGGCCAGGGACACGGTCTTTGGCAGCAGGCGGTCGAAGTAGAAGCGGGCTGTTTTCAGCTTGCCGGTGTAGAAGCCGGAGGTGTCACCCTCTGCCTTCGGAGCGGCGGCTTTGACGGTTTTGGCCCACATGTATGCCAGGGCGGTGTAGCCGAACATGTCGAGGTAATCGACCGCCGCGGCGCCGATGGCGTTGGGGTTGTCGCCGGCTTGTTTGATGACGTGTTCGGTAACGTCGGACAGGCGCTCGACAGCAGCCGCCAGCGGCTCCAGGTAAGGCTTGAGGGCGGCGTCGCCGGTGTTTGCTTCGATGAAAGTAGCTACGTCCTGTACGAACAGTTCGTACAGTTTGCCCTGGCTGCCGACGACTTTACGACCCATCAGGTCCATGGCCTGGATGCCGTTGGTGCCTTCGTAGATCTGGGTGATGCGGCAATCGCGTACCAGCTGCTCCTGGCCCCACTCGCGGATGAAGCCGTGGCCACCGAAGACCTGCTGGCCGATGATGGTGGTTTCCAGGCCGCGGTCGGTCAGGAAGGCCTTGGCGACGGGGGTCAGCAGGGCAACCATGCCTTCGGCGTGTTTGCGCTGTTCGTCGTCCTGGGAGTACTTGGAAATATCCAGCCACTGAGCTACGTAGGTAGAGAAGGCACGGCCGCCTTCCACATAGCTCTTCATAGTCAGCAGCATGCGGCGTACGTCCGGGTGTACCAGGATCGGGTCAGCGGCTTTTTCGGGCTGCTGGGCACCAGTCGGCGCACGGCTCTGGATACGCTCGTTGGCGTATTCGCGGGCGCTCTGCAGGGAAGCTTCGGCGGCGCCGATGCCCTGGATGCCCACACCCAGGCGCTCGTAGTTCATCATGGTGAACATGGCGGCCAGGCCTTTGTTTTCTTCACCAACCAGCCAGCCCTTTGCGCCGTCGAAGTTCATCACGCAGGTGGCTGAGCCTTTGATACCCATCTTCTTCTCGATGGAACCGCAGCTGAACTGGTTGCGCTCGCCCAGGGAACCGTCGTCATTCACCATGAACTTGGGCACCAGGAACAGGGAGATGCCTTTCGGTCCCTTGGGAGCATCCGGCAGTTTGGCCAGCACCAGGTGGATGATGTTCTCCGCCATGTCGTGCTCGCCCCAGGTGATGAAGATCTTGGTGCCAGTCACGTTGAAAGAGCCATCGTCATTGGGCTCGGCCTTGGTGCGGATAATGCCCAGGTCGGTACCGGCGTGGGGCTCGGTCAGGTCCATGGCACCGGACCATACGCCGGAATACATGTTGGGCAGGTACTTCTCTTTCAGCTCCTGGCTGCCGTGGGCGTCCAGGGCCAGGCAGGCGCCGGCGGTGAGCATCGGGGCCAGGCCGAAGGCCATGTTGGCGCCCTGCATCATTTCTTCAAACTGGGCCACCAGGGTTTTCGGCATACCCATGCCGCCGAATTCCGGGTTGCCGCCCAGGCCGTTCCAGCCACCCTCAACGATGGTCTGGTAGGCTTCCTTGAAGCCTTCCGGGCTGGTTACTTCGCCTTCATTCCACTTACAACCCTGCTCGTCCGCTTCGCGGTTCAGGGGCGCCAGTACGCCGCCGGTGATCTTGCCAGCTTCTTCAAGAATCGCGTCGGCAGTGTCCGGGTCTACGTTTTCGGCAATCTTTGGCAGAGAGGCCCAGAGTGCGGGCGCGTCGAACACTTCGTTCAATACAAAACGCATGTCACGAAGGGGTGCCTGATAATCAGCCATGTATAACTCTCCAGAAATTCAGTCAGTCACTTGGGGAACCGAGTAACAACGCCTTCTGTGTAAAGGTCTTCGGGTTCGCCCGCTCGGCTATGTGTCCGAAACAAGGTTGTTATTCTGTGGCCCGCCATTCTACCTCAAACGTGCCACCAAACTCATGAAAAAAGCCCGCCTCCGAGCGGAGAACGGGCTTTTGCTGTGCCTTCAACCAGATAGCAACCCCGTCTTAGATAACGAAGGCTTCTTCCGGCATATCCAGCAGGCTGTCTGCACCGGCCAGCATGGTTTCTGCGTGGGTCTTGGTGCGCGGCAGCAGGCGCTTGAAGTAGAAGCGCGCAGACTGAACCTTGGCGTTGTAGAACATCTCCTCGGAGGTGCCTTCGGCCATCTTGTCCAGTGCCACCTTGGCCATACGGGCCCACAGGTAAGCGAAGACTGCGTAACCGGAGTACATCAGGTAATCCACAGCAGCGGCACCGACTTCCTCGCGGTTCTTCATGGCGGTCATACCAACCTTCATGGTCAGATCGCCCCACTCCTTGTTGATCGCAGCCAGCTGCTCGATGAACTCTTTCAACTGCTCGTTGTCGGCGTTCTCTTTGCAGAATACGTGAACCTGCTTGGTGAACACTTTCAGAGCTTCGCCCTGGGTCATCAGAACCTTACGGCCCAACAGATCCAGCGCCTGGATACCAGTGGTACCCTCGTAGATCATGCCGATGCGGGAATCACGAACGTTCTGCTCCATGCCCCACTCGGCGATGTAACCGTGGCCACCAAACACCTGCATTCCCAGATTGGCAGATTCGTAACCGATCTCGGTCAGGAAGGCCTTGGCGATCGGAGTCAGGAAGCCCAGCAGCGCATCGGCGTGCTTGCGCTCTTCCTCGGTCTTGCCGGAGTGAACCACGTCCACTTGCTGGCCAGCCAGGTAGATCAGGGCGCGGGCGCCTTCAGCCACAACCTTCTGGGTCAGCAGCATGCGGCGTACGTCCGGGTGCACGATGATCGGGTCAGCGATGCCGTCCGGATTCTTAGGACCGCTCAGGGAACGCATGGCCAGACGCTCCTTGGCATAGGCCAGGGAACCCTGGAAGCCCAGCTCGGCAGAACCCAGACCCTGGATGGCAGTACCGATACGGGCAGTGTTCATGAAGGTGAACATGCAGTTCAGGCCTTTGTTCTCAGGCCCGATCAGCCAGCCCTTGGCGCCGTCGAAATTCATTACGCAGGTGGCGTTACCGTGGATACCCATCTTGTGCTCCAGGGAGCCACAGGAAACCGCGTTGCGCTCGCCGGCAGAACCGTCTTCGTTCGGCAGCTGCTTGGGCACGATAAACAGGGAGATACCTTTGGTACCTTCCGGTGCGCCCGGCAGACGGGCCAGTACGATGTGGACGATGTTCTCGGCCATGTCGTGCTCACCGGCAGAGATAAAGATCTTGGTACCGGTAATGCTGTAGGTGCCGTCAGCGTTCGGCTCGGCCTTGGTGCGCAGGGTACCCAGGTCAGAACCACAGTGCGGCTCAGTCAGACACATGGTACCGGTCCACTCACCGCTGATCAGCTTGGTCAGGTAGGTCTGCTTCTGCTCTTCGGTGCCGTGGGCTTCGATGGTGTTGGTGGCGCCGTGGCTCAGGCCCGGGTACATACCCCAGGACCAGTTGCAGGTACCAACCATTTCACTGACCACCAGGCCGATGGAGTGCGGCAGGCCCTGGCCACCGTAGTTGGGGTCGGCAGTCATGGACGGCCAGCCACCTTCAACGTACTGCTGGTAAGCTTCTTTGAAGCCGGTCGGGGTTTTCACACCGTCTTCGCTCCAGGTACAGCCTTCCTGGTCACCTACCTGGTTCAGCGGAGACAATACCTGCTCACAGAACTTGGCGCCTTCCTGGATGATGGCATCAACCATATCCGGAGTCGCGTCTTCAGCACCTTCCAGATTGGCGTAGTGCTGCTCGCTGTCCAGCAGCTCGTTCATTACGAATTTAATGTCACGCAGGGGCGCTTTGTATTCAGGCATGGAATCCACCTCGGTTTGGTCTCGGCTGAATGCAGTAACAGCCTTCGGCCTTGGGTTTGCTCAGACACCACGATGCGCTGCACCGCGGCCTTAATTAAACACTTGTTTGAAACATACGTTTTGAGGCACGGAATTGTCAATAGCCCTGAGCAAATTTTGTGTGGCCCAGCCTGCAGAACCTGTCAGCCGTCAAATAACGGCGAGATATTCAGAAACTCCGCCAACCGGGCCGGCAGGCGCTCGGTTGGTGTGTCATCAAGGCGGGGCAATATGCCCAGACACGGCGCCGGAATATGGTTGACCAGGTAACCGAGGGTTTCCTGTTCGCAACTCATGGTTTCCGACTCCGGGTGATTGGCTACCCAGCCGGCTACCGTCAGGCCGTCATTCTGAATGGCCTCCACCGTGAGCATGGCGTGATTGATGCAACCGAGCTTGAGAGGGACCACCAGGACCACGGGCAGTTTCAGCTCGCGGGGCACCGCTGCATAGGTTTCGCGGTCGTTCAGAGGAACCCGCCAGCCGCCGGCGCCTTCCACCAGCATAAGATCGGCCGGGCGAATCTGCATTCCGCGGCAAAAGCCGACCAGCCTCTGGGCGCTGAGTTGTTTGCCGGCTTGCTGGGCCGCAACGTGGGGGGCAATGGCGGGCTCCATGGCGATGGGGTTGATGGCGTCGTAGGCCAGTTGTTCGGTCATGGCCGCTTGCAGCATCAGTGCGTCTTCATTGCGCAGCCCGTCGGGGGTCTGGTCGCAGCCCGACGCAATGGGCTTCATGGCCAGGGTGCGTTTACCCTGGGCCTTGGCGGCCTCAAGGATGGCGGCGGCTACGATGGTTTTGCCTACGCCGGTGTCGGTGCCTGTTACGAAATAGGTTTTCTTTGCCATTTTCTGGAGGTCCTACTGTATCGGTTTCGGGTGCAAGGTGAGGATGTGGTGTGTCTTTCCGGGACACGCTCAAGACTTCCCTGTGCGCTTAGGTCGGGCCATCCCTGGCCCTCTATAGTCCCGGAAAGACACACCACACCCTCACCGCAAACTTTCGAGGTTGACGTCCTCATCCGGTCATTGAAAGTCGTAGTCAGATCGGCTTTGACCAGTACAACCAGCCTGCATGGTAGCTGGCGATGATCTCACCGTTTTCCAATGTCGGATAAGCGGCACACATCGCCTTGAACCTTCCCGGAGCGGTAACGGTTCTGCGTCGCTCTTCGCCTTTGAACACGGCACCCAGGTGCTTGAGCTCACGGTTCAGGGCCATGGGGGAATCATAGGGCAAGGTGAGGGTTGCCGTCTCGAGGGTGGAACCGGGGAGTTGCTGGCTGGTTAATTGCTGCCAGTCAGCATGGTGGGTAAAACGGTTTACGTGGGGTTGGCCGGGGTCGGCTTTGGTCCAGGCTTGTTTGAGTTCTTCGAGGGTGCCATCCAGCAGGGTGGAGATGGCGAGGGTGCCGCCGGGTTTGAGGATTCTCTTGCATTCGGCCAGCACGGTTTCAGGGCGGGTGCTCCACTGGATCATCAGGTTGCTGAAGATCAGGTCGGCGCTGTTGTCGACCAGGGGGAGCTGTTCGGCGTCTGCGTTAAGCCAGGTGATGGTTTCGGGGCTGAAGGATCGGGCCTGTTGCAGCATGCCGGGGGCGAGGTCTGCGCCGGTGACGGCGGCATTCGGGTATTGGTTTGCCAGTTTGCGGGTGAACCAGCCGGTGCCGCAGCCGAGGTCCAGGATGCTTGCTGGCTCGAAATTTTCGGGAATGCGGGCGAGCATGGTGTCGCCCATGGCTTTTTGCAGGCGGGAGGCGCTGTCGTAGGTTCCGCTGGCGCTGCCGAAGCCCCGGGCGATGCAGGCTTTGCTGCCGGTTCCGCCTTCGGAACGGGCTATTGCCGTCAGATCGGTATAGGCACTCATACCGCCACCGGCTCCTGAACGGCCTGCTCCGGTAACAGGGAGCGGCACCGGGCCAAGGCTTTCAACAACCGATCAACCTGCGCTTCCGAATGCGCGGCGCTCAGGGTAACCCGCAACCGGGCTTCGCCTTCCGGCACCGTGGGCGGGCGGATGGCGGTGACGAGAATACCCTGTTCTTCCAGAGCACAGCTTAGTGCCAGCGCCGCGTGGTTATCCCCCACCATAATAGGCTGGATGGGCGTGTACGAGGGCATCAACTGATAACCCAATTCCTGCGCACCGGCACGGAACCGCGCAATCAAGGCCTGCAAGTGGGTGCGGCGAGCATCATCCTGCTCGATCAGGTCAATACTGGCGTAAGTCGCTTTGGCCAGCGCCGGCGGCATGGCGGTGGTGTAGATATACGTGCGCGCCTTCTGCACCAGGTAATCCATCAACACCTCCGGCCCGGCCACAAACGCCCCGCTGGTGCCCACGGCCTTGCCCAGGGTTCCAATCAAAACCGGCACATCCGCCTCCGACAACCCCGCCTCCAGCACACTACCCCGCCCCTGCGGGCCAAGCACGCCAATACCGTGGGCATCATCCACCACCAACAACGCGTCATGGGCCTTACACACCCTGGCAAGCTCCTTCAACGGCGCGATATCACCGTCCATACTGAACACGCCATCGGTTACCACCAGCTTATGGCCCGACGTCTCCGCCAGCATCGCCTCCAGCGCAGACACATCTCCATGGGCATACCTGCGCACCTTCGCCCGGCTCAGAACGCAGCCATCGATAATCGAAGCATGGTTCAACCGATCCGAAAAAATCGTATCCCCCCGCCCTGCCAACGCTGAAATCACACCCAGGTTGGCCATGTATCCAGTCGAGAAAAACAACGCCGAACTGCGCTGCGTGAACTCCGCCAGCCGCTGTTCCAGCTGATGATGGGCGTCGTGGTGGCCGCAAACCAGGTGAGAAGCGGCGCCGCCCAGACCGGTTTCAGGCAACGTATCCCGCAGCGCTGCGATGTTTCCTGCGTGATTCGCCAGCCCCAAATAATCGTTACTACAGAACGACAGCAGCGGTTTTCCATCGGCTATCAGCTCAGGTTTCTGGGGCCCAGACACTAACCGGCGAGTACGGTACAGCCCGGCCTGTTTTCGCTGTTCAATCTCGGCGCCAAAGTCACGCATAGTGTCGCTTACTCTCAAATGCTGTACTTAAGGTTCCGCAGCAAACCGGGTAGGGCTTTCCGGGACACGCTCAAGACATCCCTGTGCGCTTAGCTTTCGCCATCCCTGGCGAAAGATAGTCCCGGAAAGCCCTACCCGGTTCGCCGCTCACTTGGGGCGTAGCCTGCAGGGTCACAATCGCCCAGGTTTACTGGCCGCGGGGCGGGGTCCCCTTTCCGGGACCATAGAGGGCCATGGATGGCCCGACCTGAGCGCACAGGGACGTCTTGAGTGAGTCCCGGAAAGGGGACCCCGCCCTGCGGCCCTCCACCGTGAGCCCCGGTGAAAGGCCAAGACCAAAGTCAGACTGAGGCAGCCGACTCCCGACTCGCGTCATAGAACAGATGCCGCGTCGCCTCATACTCGACGGCGTCGGCCAGCGCCTCCACCTCCTGCTCCTCCGTAGCACACTGCTCCCGCTGCTCCGGCCGGATACCCAACTTACGGAACAACTGCATATCCGCATCCGCCTCAGGGTTGGACGTGGTCAGAAGTTTCTCGCCGTAGAAGATGGAGTTGGCACCCGCCATAAAGCACAGCGCCTGCATCTGCTCATTCATCTGCTCCCGCCCGGCAGACAAGCGAACATGGGACGCCGGCATCAGAATCCGCGCCACAGCGATAATCCGAACAAACTCGAAGGGATCCAGGTCGTCTACATTCTCCAGCGGCGTGCCCTTCACTTTCACCAGCATATTCACCGGCACACTCTCCGGATGCTGGGGCAGGTTCGCGAGCTGAACCAGCAGCCCTACCCGGTCGTCTTCGTCTTCGCCCATACCCATAATGCCGCCGCAGCACACCTTCATGCCGGCCTTGCGCACGTTATCCAGGGTATCCAGCCGATCCTGGTAGGTTCGGGTGGTGATGATGTGGTTGTAGTACTTCTCGGAGGTGTCCAGGTTGTGGTTGTAGTAATCCAGTCCGGCGTCAGCCAGCTCCCGGGCCTCTTCCTCTTTCAGCATGCCCAGGGTCATGCAGGTTTCCATACCCAGGGATTTCACCTGCTTTACCATATCCAGTACGTAGGGCATGTCCTTCCTGGAGGGGCTGCGCCAGGCAGCGCCCATGCAGAACCGGGACGCGCCCTTTTCTTTGGCTGCGCGGGCCTCGGCGATCACCTTTTCAATCTCCAGCAGCTTTTCCTTTTCCAGCCCGGTGTTGTAGTGACCGCTCTGGGGGCAGTACTTGCAGTCCTCCGGGCAGGCGCCGGTTTTGATAGACAACAGGGTGCTGACCTGCACTTCGTTGGGGTCGAAATGCTCCCGGTGAACCGTCTGGGCACGGAACAGCAAATCGTTGAACGGCAAGTTGAAAAGATCCCGGGCTTCCTGAAGCGTCCAGTCGTGACGGAGGGCAGTAGCGGTCATGGCAAAGTCCTGTTAACCTTCGCAAGGTTTTTGGTTTACGGATAAACCGCGATGATAAACGGACTGAAATCGCTGTCAACCTTGATCTACCAAAAGGTTAACAGCGCAAAACAAGGTGGCCGCTGCGTCACCTGTCTTTCGCCCCATGCCAGCTTCGGGTTGTGCCAGGGCTGTCGGGACGACCTTCCAGCCATTCGCTGGGCCTGCCACACCTGTGCGTTGCCGCTGCCCTTTGCCACCCCCGGGCTCCAGTGCGGGGAATGCCAGGTGGCAAAACCACCCTTTTCCCGCGCACTGATTCCCTGGCGCTACCAGTTCCCGGTAGACGGCATGATCGGCCGCTACAAGTACAACGGCCACCGAAAGTTTGTGCGGCCACTTCTGGCCGGCTTCAGCGAGTTTGTCGAACAACATCTGGCTGCCGATCAACGGCCCGATGCCCTTATTCCCGCCCCCATGCACTGGTCACGCAGGTGGCAGAGAGGCTTCAACCAGGCCCTGGATATCGCCGAATTCGTCGGTTCACAGCTGGATATTCCGGTCGCTGGCGATGTGGTTCGGCGTCGACGGCGGGTAACGGCCCAGCGGAAACTGAACCGGGCCGAACGGCTGGTCAACCTGGCGGGGGTTTTTGAGGTGTGCGGGCCGGTGCCGGCGCGGGTCGCCATAGTGGATGACGTGGTGACCACCGGGGCAACGGCGAAGCTGCTGGCTGATGCGCTCCGCGACGCCGGTGCCCGGGACATTCAGGTCTGGGCCCTGGCGCGAACTCCCGGTTAGGTATCCGCAAGCATCGATTTCACATACCCGGCGATGGCCAGGCTGGACGTGAGCCCCGGGGACTCTATGCCGAACAGGTTAACCAGTCCGGCCAGGCCATGTTGCTGCGGGCCATCGATGCGGAAATCGAAGAAGCCGCCCTCAGGGCCGGTAAGCTTGGGGCGGATACCGGCGTAGGCGGGTTGTAGGCGACCGGCGTCCATGCCCGGCCACCAGGCCCGGATACCTTCCACAAAGCGATGCACCCGCTCCGGGTTCACGGTGTAATCTTCGGAATCAATCCACTCTACGTCCGGGCCAAAGCGCGCCTGGCCCGCCAGGTCTAGGGTCAGGTGCACGCCCAGGCCACCCGGTTCTGGCAACGGATAAATCAGGCTGTCGAAAGGATGCTTGCCGTTGTAGCTGAAGTAAACGCCCCGGGCCAGCCATTGTCGGGGGCGGGCAGTATCCGGCAAGCCCTGCCAGCTACCGGCCAGTGCCGGAGCGCCGAGGCCTGCGGCATTGACCACTTCCCGGGCCTGCAGGGTTACGCCTGCAGCTCCACCAACGGTCAGGGTATGGAGCGGGCCGTCCGAGCAAACGGCCGTCACCGGGCTGTTGAGCACCAGCTGGCCACCAGAGTCTTCCAGCGCCCCCAGCAAGGACAACATCAGGCCATGGCTGTCGACAATGCCGGTTTCCGGTGACCAAAGACCAGCTTCGGCATTAATAACCGGAATTTTCCGGGTGATGTCCTGACCGTCTGCCAGCTGCAACCAAACGCCATTCAGGGCCGCCTGTTCACGAATGCCGGCCAGCTTTTCGCTCTGGGCCGCGTCTGTGGCGATGATCCACTTACCACACTTGCGGTAGCCCACCTTGCGGCTCCGGCAGTAGTCGTACAGCAGTTGGCGGCCACGCACGCAGAAGCGGGCCTTCAGGGAATCCTGCGGATAGTAGAGGCCGGCGTGGATAACCTCGCTGTTTCGGGAAGAAATGCCTTCACCAAAGCGGGGGCCCGCTTCCAGAACAATGACTTCCCGCCCGCTAGCGGCAAGCTCGCGGGCAACGGCCAGCCCCACCACACCGGCGCCGATCACCACTGTTTGCACCTTGTAACTGTCTTCGCTCACACCCATTCCTGCTTTCCGGCACGGACTGCAGAAATTACCGCAGTTAGCGGGCCGTTGCATTACCTGAGCCCCCATAACAGGTATACTTTGCGCCAAATCCTGCTTCCAGTTGGGCCTTATGAACACCGAGTCTTCAGACATAGCCGCGTCTACCCACCCTTACGACAGTCTCACACCCGAAGTGATCCTGGACGCCATGGAAGACGCCGGTTTTGAAGTCAGTGGCCGGCTGTTCGCCCTGAACAGCTATGAAAACCGGGTGTACCAGGTAGGGCTGGAAGAGGGCCCGCCGGTGATCACCAAGTTTTACCGGCCGGGGCGCTGGTCAGATGCAGCCATTATGGAAGAGCACGGGTTTTCCCTGGAGCTGCAGGCCGCAGACATTCCGGTCATCGCCCCCATGATCATGGAGAACGGCGAATCCCTTGGCCGGCATGGCGACTTCCGGTTCGCAGTGTTCCCCCAGCGGGGCGGGCAGGCGCCGGACACCAGCATTACCGACACCCTGTATCGTCTCGGCCAGTGGCTGGGCCAGATCCACAACCTGGGCGCCACCAAAAGCTTTCAGCACCGCCCCGGCTTTGATCTGGTGCAAGGCATTCAGGATCATAATGCCCTGCTGGTTGATGGTGGCTGGGTACCGGACGATCTCCGGCCGGCATGGGACAGCCTGATTCCGGACCTGGTCAGGGGCTGCCAGCAGCGGATCGAAGAGGCCGGTGTTGTCGAAACCCTGCGCATTCACGGAGACTGCCACGCCGGCAACATCCTGTGTCGTGACGAAACCATGCTGTTTGTCGACCTGGATGACTGCCGCACTGGCCCCGCGGTACAGGATATGTGGCTGCTGCTGAACGGCGAGGCCACTGAAAGGGGCAGCCAGCTAGGCGAGCTGCTGGAAGGCTATGAAATGTTCCGGGACTTCAACCGCCGGGAGCGGCACCTGATCGAACCCTTGCGCTGTTATCGGCAGATCGCCCACTGCGCCTGGCTGGCCCGGCGCTGGGAAGACCCTGCCTTCCCCCGGTTCTTCCCCTGGTTTGCCCAGCCCCGGTTCTGGTCCGACCAGGTCCTGGCATTGCGTGAGCAACTGTCGGCCCTGCAGGAGCCAGCCATTTCCCTGCCCGGGCAATACTGAATTTCGTAAAGAGGTAAGCAATGAGCGACAACGAAAACCGTTATTCCGTGCGCAGCCTGATTGTCACCGCCCTGGTGGCTGTAGTGGGCACCGTGCTGGCGCTGGAAGCCAGCGGCCGCATCGACCACTCGGACAACAAGGACCATGTGCCAGTGGGCGACTTCCAGGCCATCCACATCAAGCCGGGCGAGGAATTCCGGATGTCCCGCAAGTCCTCCGAGTTGCATGCGGTGTGTGATAGCGGTTACCTGGCCATTGCTGCCGATGTGGACCCCTCATTCCGGGGCATCCTGGTGGACTACAAGAATCGCGGTATCCGCTGCCAGCGGCCTTCACCCACCGACAAGGACCTGGCCTCCGAACCCGCCGGAGAAGCCGGCAATGAGTGACCGCAAGCCGACACAACCGGAGCAACTGACCGACCGCCTGTTTGCCACGCAACGCAATCCGGAAGACTTCCGCTTTGATGCCTCGGTTGCCCGCGTATTCCCGGACATGATCCGCCGATCGGTGCCCGGCTACACCACCATTATTCCGATGATCGAAGTGATCACCGAGCAGTACGTGCAACCGGGTTCCCACTGCTACGACCTGGGCTGTTCCCTGGGCGCATCCACACTGGCCATGCGCCACGGCATTCCCTACGGTGACTGCACTCTGGTGGGCGTGGACAACTCCGGCGCAATGATCGAGCGCTGCGAACATTACATTGCCCTGGATGACCACGAACTGCCGGTCACCCTCCGGTGCGAAGACATTCTGGCGACGGAACTGAGCCAGGCCTCGGTAACCACCCTCAACTTTACCTTGCAGTTTGTGCCCCCCGAACAGCGGCTGGATCTGTTGACCCGCATTGCCGATGCCACCCTGCCGGGCGGCGTGCTGATCCTGTCGGAAAAAATCCGCTTTGAATCGGATGCCGAGCAGGATACCCAGACCCGCCTGCACCATGAATTCAAACGGGCTAACGGATACTCCGACCTGGAAATCAGCCAGAAGCGGTCCGCCATTGAAAACGTGCTGATCCCGGAAACCCTGGCGGCCCACCGCGAACGACTCATGAACGCCGGCTTTGACCAGGTACTGGTGTGGTATCAGTGCTTCAACTTTGTTTCCATGCTGGCCATCAAGAACCCCTGATTCCGAGACCGACCAAGACCCATGGCAGCTTTCGACTGGCGTAACCATTTCACTCCGTTCCTGGACTACCTCAATGGCGAGCACCAACAGGCCTGGGCCAGCGTGCTCACCGGCCAGCTGGTCAGCCGTTTTGAAGACAATCCCCACGGCGACATGGCCCGCTGGCAGGCCGCCCTTGACGCACTGCCATCGGTGACTGATGCCACCGTCGACCTCAACACCTCTGCGGTGTCGGTGTCAGGCCCAGAGCCTCTTTCTCCGGAGCAGGCGGAACGCCTTGAGCAGGGCCTGCGCGGCCTGATGCCCTGGCGCAAAGGCCCGTTCGAGTTTTTCGGCACCCACATTGATACCGAATGGCGTTCGGACTGGAAATGGGACCGTGTGGCACCGCACCTGGCGGACCTGAACGGGCGCACCATCCTGGATGTGGGCTGCGGCTCCGGCTATCACTGCTGGCGGATGGCCGGGGCCGGGGCAAAGCGGGTTGTGGGTATCGATCCGGGCCTGCTGTTCATGTTCCAGTTCCTGGCGGTGAAGGGGTATCTGGACAACGTACCGGTCGACCTGCTTCCCGTGCGTATGGAAGACCTGCCGGAGAACCTGGAGCTGTTCGACACCACCTTCTCTATGGGCGTGCTGTATCACCGCCGCTCGCCGCTGGATCACCTGCTGGAGCTGAAAGGCACCCTGCGCCGTGGCGGCGAACTGGTGCTGGAAACACTGGTGGTGGACGGCCCGGAGGGCTACAGCCTGATGCCGGAAGACCGCTACGGGCAGATGCGCAATGTCTGGTTCCTGCCCAGCTGCCCCACCCTTCTGCGCTGGCTCGACCGCACCGGTTTCCGCAATGCCCGGGTGGTGGATGTCAGCGACACCACCACCGATGAGCAGCGCAGTACCGACTGGATGCGCTTCAATTCCCTGAAAGATTTCCTGGACCCGGACGACCCCTCGAAAACCATCGAAGGCTACCCGGGGCCAAAGCGGGCAACCATCATCGCTGAAAAGCCCTGAGCTCCGTCACCCTGAAACGAAAAAACCGCCTGAAGCTCTCGCTGCAGGCGGTTTTTTTACTCCTGGCCGTTACTCCCCGAAAGGATGGCGCAGAGTAATGGTCTCGATACGGTCAGGACCGGTAGAGATGATGTCGATCGGCGCTTCAATCTGCTCTTCCAGGAAGCGGATGTACGCCTTGGCGTTCTCCGGCAACTGGTCGACGCTGGTCAGGCCTACGGTGCTGTCGCTCCAGCCCGGCAGCTCTTCATACACCGGCTCGATGTCGGCATAGCTGTCGCAGCCAATCGGCGGACGGGTAATCTCGCCGTTCGGCGTTTTGTAACCCACGCATACCTTTACCGTTTCCAGGCCGTCCAGAACATCCAGCTTGGTCAGGCAGATGCCGGACACACTGTTGATCTGGATCGCGTGGCGCAGGGCCACGGCGTCAAACCAGCCACAGCGGCGGGAACGACCCGTGGTGGTGCCCACTTCGTTACCCTTCACCGCCAAGTGCTCGCCCATGGCATCAAACAGCTCGGTGGGGAACGGACCGGAACCCACGCGGGTGGTGTAGGCCTTGGTAATACCGAGTACGTAGTCCAGGTAAAGCGGACCAAAACCGGAACCGGTGGCGGTGCCGCCCGCGGTGGTGTTGGACGACGTTACGTATGGGTAGGTACCCAGGTCGATATCCAGCAGCGAACCCTGTGCACCTTCGAACAGGATATGCTCGCCACGCTTGCGGTAGTCGTGCAGGATGTCGGTTACGTCGGCAGACATGGGCAGGATTTCCTCCGCCATCTGCATCAGTTCTTCCAGGGCCGCATCGATATCTTCCGCTTCTTCCTTGAAGTACTCGGTCAGCACGAAGTTGTGGTAAGACATGATCTCGCGCAGCTTGGCTTCAAAGTCGGCCTTGTTGCACAGATCGCCGACACGTACGCCGCGACGGGATACCTTGTCTTCGTAGGCAGGGCCGATACCACGACCGGTGGTGCCGATCTTGTCGTTACCCTTGGCGCGCTCGCGGGCCTGGTCGATACGAACATGGGTACGCAGGATAATCGGGCAGGCCAGGCTGATCTTCAGGCGCTGACGAACCTGCACACCGTTAGCTTCCAGTTCACGGACTTCCTTGAGCAGGGCTTCCGGCGACAGAACCACGCCGTTACCGATCAGGCACTGGACGTCCTTACGCAGAATACCGGACGGAATCAGGTGCAACGCGGTCTTCTTGCCATCGATTACCAGGGTATGACCGGCGTTATGGCCACCCTGGAACCGTACAACGGCAGACACCTTGTCTGTCAGAAGGTCGACAATCTTGCCCTTGCCTTCATCACCCCACTGGGTGCCCAGCACAACTACATTTTTACCCATGATTCTCTCTCACATCAGGCAGCCCGGAGGCAGGCGCCTTGCAAATTTACGCGAAAATATCAGCAAGCAACGGGCGATGTCTCAGCCCAGAGCTTCCAGAATCCACTGGCCGTCACGCTTGACCAGTTGCCGGTCGCAGCCCTTTGAGGCCGGATCGGTGTGTGCATCTTCAGGCAGGGCCCGAATGACGGTGTCGGTTGCCCGAAGCGCGGCGACCGCCTGCTCCAGGGCAGGATCGGCGTCTGCCGGTGCCCAGACAGAGCCCGGACGCTGCACAGAGCGCTGCCCCAGTGCCACCAGGGCCCGGATATCCAGGCTGAAACCGGTTGCCGGCCGGGCGCGGCCGAAATCGCTGCCGATGGCGTCGTAGCGACCACCCTTGGCAACCGAGTCGCCGTGGCCGGGCACATAGGCGGCAAATACCAGGCCGGTGTGATAGTTGTAGCCGCGAAGCTCGCAGAAATCGAAGCCAAGGCTCACTTCCGGATAGTCCCTCTGCAGCATGTCTGCCACCCGGGACAACTGGTCCAGGGCAGCATCCAGGGCATCGGAAGCGCCACCCAGAATACTGCGGGCTTCATCCAGCGCTTCCGCGCCACCGTTTACCCGAGCCAGCTTGCGCAGGCGCGCACCGGCTGAGCCTTCGGCGCAATCGCCCAACAGTTCATCCAGTTCAGGCACCGACTTGCGCGCCATGGCATCAAACACCGAGGCTTCGGTGTCTTTGTCAAAGCCGGCCGCAGAGATCAGGCTTTCGTAGATGGAAACATGGGCAAGGTCCAGGTGCACCCGGGGCAGGCCAGCCACCCGGAGGGCCTCCAGCATCAGGCTGATCACTTCCAGGTCTGCGGATTCAGAGGCACTGCCAAACAGTTCGCAACCGGCCTGGATCGGCGTACGGCCGGTCAGCATGTGGCGCGGGCGGGTATGCAGAACATGGCCGGCGTAGCACAGGCGGGTAATACCGTCCTGACCCAGCGTGTGAGCATCAATGCGGGCGGCCTGGGGCGTCATATCGGCGCGCACACCCATCATCCGGCCAGTCAGCTGGTCGGTGAGCTTGAAGGTTTGCAGTTCCAGGTCGTGTCCGGTGCCTGTAAACAGGGACTCGAGATATTCGATCAGCGGGGGAATTACCAGTTGGTAGCCCCAACGCTGGCAGGTGTCCATTACTTCCCGGCGCAGGGATTCGATCTGTCCGGCCAGCGGTGGAAGAATATCTTCGACACCATCTGGCAGTAACCAGCGATCAGATACAGTCATGAGATTCGGTTGTCCGTTTTTCCCTTTCCGGCCACGTGCCGGGGGAATGACTCAGGGTTCAGGATGAGCGGGCCAAAAATACCCGCACAAAACCGCCAGAATTCTACACCCTTGGCAGACACAAAAAAACCGGAATACCTGAGTATTCCGGTTTTCAGTGCCTGCTGGCCGATCAGTTGGCGCCGGCAGGGTCCTTCAGGAACTTCATGAAGTTGCTGTCAGAATCGATGACCATGATGTCATCCTTGCCGGCGAAGGTGTTCTGGTACGCCTGCAAGCTACGGTAAAAGCTGTAGAATTCCTCGTCAGCACCGTAGGAGTCCGCGTAGATCCGGGCGGCTTCACCGTCACCCTCACCGCGGGTTTCCTCCGCTTCGGCAAAGGCCGTTGCCAGGATAACGGTTTGCTGACGGTCCGCATCGGCACGGATACCTTCAGCCAGCTCCTGACCCCGGGAACGGAACTCCTGGGCCAGCTTCTGGCGCTCGGTCGCCATCCGGCGATACACGTTCTCGCTGACGGAGCCCGGCAGCTCGATGGCCTTGACCCGGATATCCAGGATTTCGATACCGAATTCCGCGATGGCGGTTTCGTTGGCACGGTCACGCAGGGTGTGCATCAGCTCATCACGCTGGCCGGATACCACCTCGTGCATGGTGCGGATACCGAACTCGTCACGCAGGCCATTGTCCACGCGGGACAGGATCAGCGTCTGGGCACGGAACTCATCGCCACCGGTAGCCCGATAGTACTGATCCACATCACGGATTTTCCAGGCCACGTAGGAGTCCACGTCCAAGGGCTTCTTCTCTATGGTCAGGTACTGACGGGAGGGAAGGTCCATGGTCAGCACCCGGATATCGAACTCACGGATCTGGTCGATCACCGGCACCTTGAAATGGATGCCTGCCTGGATGTTGGTTTCCACCAACTCACCGAAACGCAGTTTCACGCCCCGATGGGTTTCGGGAATGATGTACACGCTGGACAGCACGAGCAGGACAACAATAAGGGCGCCTGCAAGACCCACTACACCTTTAGGTCCCATGGCTTATCTGCTCCTCCGGATGTTGGTGTCCTGACGGGTACGCAGTTCCTGCAGTACCTGGTCGGTCAGTGTCTGGATATCAAGCTGCTGGTTACCGGAACCGGAATTACCGGAACTGTTCGCCGGCAGGCGACCCTGAGTCAAACGATCCAGGGGCAGGTACATCATGTTGCCGCTGCTTTCGGTGTCGACAAAGATCTTGCTGCTGTTACCCAGAACCTGTTCCAGGGCCTGGATGTACATACGCTCACGGGTAACCGCCGGGGCGTTTTCATACACGGCAAGCAACTGGTTGAAACGCGCGGTTTCACCACGGGCCCGCTCGATCACCTCTTCCTTGTAGGCGCTGGCTTCTTCAATCATGCGCTGGGCCTGGCCGCGGGCTTCCGGAACAATCTTGTTACGGTAGGTTTCCGCTTCTTCCTTCAGGCGCTGCTCGTCTTCACGGGCACGCTGAACTTCACGGAAGGCGTCCTGCACCGGTCCTGGCGGCTGGGTGCTTTCCACGTTGACACGAACGATCTCAAGACCCGCGCCATAGTCACGCAGGAAGCTCTGCAACCGCTGTTCAACCCGTACAGCCAGCTCGGCACGGCCTTCGGTCAGCACGTCATCCAGGGATGAACTACCCACTTCATGGCGCAGGGCACTGTCGGTGGCAAAGGCCAGGGCCTGGTTGGAATCCCGGATGTTCAGCACGTAGGCCTTGGCATCGCCAACCCGGTACTGGACCTGGAGATCCACGGTCACCAGGTTCTCGTCCTGGGTCAGCATCTGGCCGGAGGACTGGGCAGTACGTACGTTCGTTACCCGCACCTTGTACACGTTATCGATCAACGGCACCTTGAAGCGCAAGCCCGGGCTCTCGGTACGGCTGTATTCACCGAAACGCAGCACAACGGCGCGCTCCTGTTCGTCTACGGTGTAGAACGACTGGTACATCACGTAACCGACCACCAGGATCGCCGCGATCGCCAGGATGGCACCAAAGCCACCACTGCTACCGCCCGAGCTGCTGCCGTTGTTGCCGGAGCCAGAGCCGCCTTTGCCGCCCAGCATCCGGTTGAGTTTGTCGAGGCCCTTTTTCAGCGCTTCGTCGAGGTCTGGCGGACCCTGATCATTGCCGCGACGACCACCGGTCCCCCAGGGATCGTTGTCGTTGCGGTTTCCACCCGGTTCGTTCCAGGCCATAGTTCTCTCCGTTCGTGTTTTATCGAATGGCTGCAAATACTAGGGATTTATCCTGCCCCCGGCAATAGCCGGGTGGATTCAGGCGTTCCGCTGCTCGAGGCGTATGGCGTCTTCACGCACCCCTGCCCGGCTCAGCAGTTGCTGCCAGTCCCGGTTCTGCAACCTTACTTCTACTACCGATTCACCGGTGTCCCGATGCTCCTCACTCAGCACAGAGCCGGCTTCGTGCAGCAATGCCCGAAGCTTGCCATCGGCCGGCCCGAGCACAACAAAGTGATGCACGACGTCTTCTGCCAGCCGCTCGACAATGGCATCGAACAGCAAATCCAGGCCGGCGCCGGTGACGGCCGATACCCAGGCCCGCACCGGAATACCTTCTTCGTTACGGTCTACCCTGGGCTCGAAATCTTCCAACAGGTCAATCTTGTTGAACACCTGCAACTGGGGAATCTCATCGGCGCCGATTTCTGCCAGCACTTCTTCGACCTGCTCGATGTTTTCATCACGACGATCGTCATGACAATCGATCACATGCAGCAGGATCGTCGCCTGGATGGTTTCTTCCAGCGTCGCGCGGAAGGCTTCCACCAGCTTATGGGGCAAGTGCCGGATGAAGCCCACCGTGTCCGCCACTACGACCGGCCCTATGTCCGGAAGTTCCAGCCGGCGCAGGGTCGGGTCCAGGGTTGCGAACAACTGGTCTGCAGCATATACGCTGGAAGTTGTAATCCGGTTGAACAGGGTGGATTTGCCGGCGTTGGTGTAGCCCACCAGGGACAGGGTCGGGATATCCGCCCGCTTCCGGGCACGGCGGCCCTGGTCCCGCTGTTTACGAACCTTTTCCAGCCGCTTGTGGATGGATTTGATGCGTTCACGCAGCAGCCGGCGGTCGGTTTCGAGCTGGGTTTCACCCGGGCCGCGCAGGCCGATACCGCCCTTCTGGCGTTCCAGGTGGGTCCAGCCCCGTACCAGCCGGGTCGACATATGCTCGAGCTGGGCCAGTTCTACCTGCAGCTTACCTTCGTGGGTGCGGGCACGCTGGGCAAAGATATCCAGGATGACCCCGGTACGGTCCAGTACCCGGCACTGCAACTCCCGTTCGATGTTGCGCTCCTGGCTGGGGCTCAGGGCGTGGTTAAACAGCACCACGTCAGCCTCGCTGGCGACAACCGCATCACGGATCTCCTCCAGCTTGCCCTCCCCTACGAACAGCCGGGGGCTGGGCTGCTTTCGCGTTCCGGTTACGCTGGCAACCGGCTCAACGCCGGCCGAGGTAACCAGTTCCCGGAACTCGCCCGGGTCTTCAGTGTCTTCGTGGGCGGTAAAATCGATGTGGACGAGAACCGCCCGTTCTCCGACGTCAGGACGTTCAAACAAGATTCGGTCTACTCCATAAAAACAAACACCCGCGGCCACTCCAGCTCAAGGGCTGTCCTGGAACGCGGGTGTTAAAACCGGAAACTCCGGAGGTATCAGTCTTCAGACTCTTCCTCTCCTGCCACGGTCGCTTGCGGCAGACGCACATTGCGGGCCGGTACCACGGTAGAAATAGCGTGCTTGTAAACCATCTGGCTGACAGTGTTCTTCAGCAGGATTACGAACTGGTCAAAGGATTCGATCTGGCCCTGCAGCTTGATGCCGTTTACCAGAAAGATAGAAACCGGAATGCGTTCCTTGCGCAGAGCGTTGAGGTAAGGGTCTTGTAAGGAATGCCCTTTTGACATGTTTATTCTCCTGTTTATAGGTAAGTGCAGATCGTCATTTTTCAGAATTAAATGTGGTGGGTAGTCCGGACTTTTTCAAGGTTTCCAGCACCACTTGCGGATCACTGCTGTTCAGCCAGTGCAAATCCGGCCATTTTCGCAACCAGGTAAGTTGGCGCTTTGCCAGCTGGCGGGTAGCCGCCACGCCCCGGTTTACAAAGGTTTCGTAGTCACAATCGCCAGCCAGGTATTCCCATGCCTGTCGATAGCCCACGCAACGCATGGACGGCAGCTCCGGGTTCAGGTCTCCCCGGGCCATCAGGCTCCGGACTTCTTCCAGAAAACCGGACTCCAGCATCAGCAGGAAGCGTTTTTCGATTCTCTCGTGAAGAACCTTGCGCTCCTCGGGGGCCAGAGCAAACTGAAAAACAGTATACGGCAGGTCGCCGGTTTCGTCTGCCTGCCACCTGGTGAAATACGTGTAATCCTCAATACCGGACCGCTGTTGCTGTGCAGAAGTTCCCGACTCTGCCTGCCAGAGTTCAGAAATCGGCCGGCCGGTCAGGCGAATCACCTCGATGGCACGCATCAGGCGCTGGCGATTATTGGGGTGAATCAGCTCAGCCGCCACCGGGTCCTTAGCTGAAAGCTCATCATGCAGGTGCTGCCAGCCAAGGGATTCGGCTTCCTGTTCGATTTGCCGGCGCAACTCCGGGCTGGCAGAGGGCAAGCCTGACATGCCGTGCAGCAAGGCCTTGAAGTACATCATGGTGCCGCCCACCAGCAGCGGTATTCGCCCGCGGCGGGTGATATCGGCCATTTCTGCCAGTGCATCCCGGCGAAAGTCCGCCGCCGAGTAGGTATCGGCCGGGTCGCAGATATCAATCAGGCGGTGTGGTGCCCGGGCCAGCTCTTCAGCGCTCGGCTTGGCGGTGCCGATATCCATGCCGCAGTAGATCATGGCGGAATCGACACTGATGATCTCGCAGGGCAACCGTTCACACAGGGCCATGGCCAGGTCGGTTTTACCGGAGGCGGTGGGCCCCATCAGAAAAATGGCTGGGGGCAATGTCTGCCCGGCACCGGCGGAGGGCTGGGTCATGGCGATCAGCGCCCCCTGAGGAACAGCTTGTCCAGCTCGGACAGGGTCACCAGGGTCCAGGTAGGCCGGCCGTGGTTACACTGGCCGCTGCGTTCGGTGGCTTCCATGTCCCGCAGCAGGGAATTCATTTCAGGAATGGTCAACTGCCGGTTGGCCCGCACCGACCCATGGCAGGCCATGGTGCCCAACAATTCGTGGGTGACGGCTTCTACCCGGTCACTCTGGCCATGCTCGATCAGGTCAGCCAGCACATCCCGCACCAGCTGTTCAGTATCGGCACCCCGCAGCAGCGCGGGAACCTGCCGAACCGCCAGGGTTTCCGGCCCGATGCGTTCAATCTGCAGGCCCAGGTGCTGCAATTCTTCACCATGGGTTTCCGCCAGCGCTGCTTCCTTCTGGCTGACGGCAAGGGACAGGGGCACCAGCAACGGCTGGCTTTTCAGGTCCTGCTCCACCAGCGCACGCTTCATACGCTCGTAGGTAATGCGTTCATGGGCAGCGTGCATATCCACCACGATCATCCCTGCCCGGCTCTGGGCGAGGATATAGATGCCGTGCAGCTGGGCAATGGCATAACCCAGCGGCGGTTCTTCCTCGCCATCCTGTGGCGGCGTTGGCATGGGCTGCGGCGTAAAACCTTCAGACCGGGATGCGGTGGCCACACCACCGCCCTCGTTCAGGGAATTATAGAAAGCCATCTGGTCGCTGGCTTTCCATTCCTGCTGCGGCTGTGGGCTTCCTGCCTGCCCGAAATGACCACTAAAGGCCGACGGCTGCCCGGATATCTGGTGCGCCTGCGACTGGAATGCCGGAGCGTCGTTACCCGCACCAGCAGCAGGCTCCGGCTCACGCCCGAACGATTGCGCCACGGCGCCCCGCAGGTGATCATCCGGGCGCACATCGGCCAGTGCCCGGTGCAGGGTACGGAAAATAAAATCGTGCACCAGCCGGCCATCCCGGAAGCGAACTTCATGCTTGGTGGGGTGCACATTCACATCCACCGTGGCCGGGTCCACTTCCAGGTACAGCACGAAGGCCGGGTGGCGGTTGTTGTAGAGCACATCCCGGTAGGCCTGGCGCACGGCGTGGGCCACCAGCTTGTCGCGAATAACCCGGCCGTTGACGAAGAAATACTGAAGATCCGCCTGGGAGCGGGAGAATGTTGGCAGCGCCACCCAGCCCCACAACCGCAGGCCACTGGCCTCGGCATCGATCACCACGGCGTTGTCGATAAACTGCTGGCCGCACAGGGAACTGATGCGCCGTTCTTTATCCAGCGGCGATTCCGCCGGTCTCAGGCTCTGCACTACCCGCTGGTTGTGGCGCAGGGTAAAGCCGGCATCGAAACGGCTCAGCGCCTGCCGGCGAATGCATTCTTCCACGTGGTTGAATTCGGTTTTCTCGGTGCGCAGGAATTTGCGCCGGGCCGGGGTATTGAAGAACAGGTCCCGCACTTCCACCGTGGTGCCCACCGGATGGGCGGCCGGCGAGATTTTCGCGTCCATGTCCCGGCCTTCCACTTCCACCCGGGAAGCGGCTTCCTGCGCCTCGGTTCGGGAAGTCAGGGACAGGCGGGATACCGAGCTGATACTGGCCAGGGCTTCACCCCGAAAGCCGAGGGTACCCACCGCTTCGAGGTCGTCCAGGGTCAGGATCTTGCTGGTGGCGTGGCGGCTCAGGGCCAGGGGCAGGTCCGCTTCGTCGATACCAGAACCGTCATCACGAACCCGGATCAGCTTGACCCCGCCCTGCTCGATCTCGATATCTACCCGGCCGGCCCCTGCATCCAGGGCATTCTCTACCAGCTCTTTAACTACGGATGCAGGGCGCTCCACCACCTCGCCGGCGGCTATCTGGTTGGCAAGCCGGGGCGAGAGCAATTGGATGTGGGGCATAACCGGGAACTACCTCTTGATCAGGATGAGGGAATACGAATGGTTTGCCCTACCATAACACGATCATCGCTCATGCCGTTAAAGCGCATGAGCTCACTGACGGTGGTCTGATTCTGCCGGGCCACGCCCGACAGGGTATCGCCACGGCGAATCCGGTACTGACTCACTTCCGGGCTACCCTTGTTCTGTTTTTGCCAGGCCAACAGGGTGCCTGGCGGCGGCGTGCGCCGGAAGTATTCATGAATACCATCCATGATCGCGCTCGCCAGCTTGTCGCGGTACCACTGGCTGGCCAGGTTCTTTTCTTCCTTGGGGTTGGAAATAAAGCCGGCCTCGACCAGGATCGAGGGGATATCCGGGGATTTCAGCACCACAAAGGCCGCCTGCTCCACCCCGGGCTTGTGCAGCTTGGCCACGTTGCCCAGCCGGCCCAGAACCGAACTACCGACACCGAGGCTGGCATTGATGCTGGCTGTCATGGACAGATCCAGCAGTACACCGGCCAGCATTTCGTCCCGACCTTCCAGCGAAAGACCTCCGGCACCGCCGATCAGGTCCGAACTGTTTTCACTCTGGGCCAGCCACCGTGCCGTTTCACTGGTCGCGCCGCGCTGGGACAGCGCAAACACCGAGGCTCCAATGGGTTGCGGCGTGCGGAAGGCATCCGCATGCACCGACACAAACAGGTCGGCGTTGTATTTGCGGGCCAGGACGGTGCGGTTACGCAGGCCGATGTAGTAATCCCCGGTACGGGTCAGCTTGGCGGTAAAGCCCGGCTGCTTGTTAACCAGGTCTGCCAGGGTTTTCGCCATCCTCAGAACGACGTCTTTCTCACGGGTGCCCCGGGGGCCGATGGCGCCGGGGTCTTCGCCACCGTGGCCGGCATCAATCACCACGATGATATCCCGCTTGCCTGCAGAATCCTGGGTGACAGTGGGGCTGGTAGCCCGCTCTATGCGGCTGCCTTTCTCGTCGATCAGGTCAACCACCAGCCGGTGTCCGTATTGCTGGTTGGGCTCCAGGGCAAAGCTTCGGGGTTTGATATCACTGGCAAGATCCAGCACTACGCGCAGGTCGCTGCCATTTCGCCGCGCGCTGCGGATGCGGCGAATCGGGCTGCCTTCCAGGTCCACCTTGCTAAAGTCGGTTTTCAGGGAAACATTTTTCAGGTCGATGACCAGCCGGGACGGGTCAGACAACGAAAACACGTTGTGCTCCACTGCACCGGCGGTGTCCAGCACCAGGCGGGTGTGATCCGGCGCCGGCCAGATACGCACACCTTCCACCTGGGCAGCGGCGCTGGCCAGGCTTGCAGTCATTATCAACAAGAACCCAAGTACAACTCTCATGATTCCGGCCCAATTAACTCAATTTCGTTCAGCAGGCTGGCGCCCAGTTCCGAACGTGCCCTGAGCACGACCGAACGCCCCTCGCCTTCCCGTTCCAGGTGAATCTCGATATCCGGGTCCGGCAATATGCCGTCGCCGCGCTCCGGCCATTCGATCAGGCGGAAACTGCGACTGGCGAAATAGTCACGGATACCCATGTATTCCAGTTCTTCAGGATCGCCCAGCCGGTACAGGTCGAAGTGGTAAACCGGCGGTTCCAGGTCTTCATAGGGCTCCACCAGCGTATAGGTGGGGCTTTTAACCGCGCCTTCATGGCCCAGGGCACGAATCACACCGCGGCTCAGGGTGGTTTTGCCCATACCCAGGTCGCCACCCAGAAACACAGTCAGCCCCTGCTCCGAGGCCTGGGCCAGCCGGGCCAGCTCGGAGCCCAGCTTCACGGTTTCGGCCTCGCCTTCGAGAAACAACCGGCGTTCGTTGCCAAAAATACTCATCGCGCCTCCCGGTCGTTATGGAATGGCATGGTTTCAGTTTGCTTCAATACCGGCGGTAAAGCATCCAGGACATCGGCCGGCACCAGGCATTTGTAGCCAACCCGTTCCGATGCCAGGTCTGCCGCTGCCAGGTGGGCAGAGGCCGCCGCAACCGTGGCCCGGGTAAAATCCTCCAGCTGGCCAAGAAACGCTCCGATCATGCCGGACAACACATCCCCCATGCCTCCGGTCGCCATACCGGGATTGCCCCCGGCTACCACAAACGGGGCATTGGACCCGTCGGTAATCACGGTTCCTGCGCCTTTGAGCAAAACGATACCACCCCAAAGCTTCTGAATCCGTGTGGCCGCTCTCAGACGGTCTGCTTCAATCTCGGCCACGCTGCATTCCAGTAGCCGTGCCGCCTCTCCCGGATGCGGGGTCAGTACACGGTTGTCTGCCGTTGCCACCGCACGGGCAGCCATCAGGTTCAGGGCGTCGGCATCCAGCACCTGCGGTTTCCCGCTGTCGAGAACCTGCTGCAACATCTGCTGGCCCCAGGCCGAGCGGCCAATGCCCGGGCCACACACTACAATGTCTGCCTGCTGCAACAGCGGTGCCAGTTCCGACCCATGAATCAGGCCATGGCACATGACATTCGGACACCGGGCCAGGGCCGCAGTTACATGCTCGGGCCGGGTAGCCAGGCTGACCAGCCCCGCACCGGAACGGGCCGCCGCCTCTGCCGCCATGATGCCGGCGCCACCAAAGCCACGATCACCCGCCACCACCAACACATGGCCAAACTGCCCTTTGTGGGCATTCAGCGGCCGCTCAGGAAACCAATCCCGGCACCGGGCCCAGGACTGCAAACTTGCCAGCGGCTGGCCGGCATAGCCTTGCAGCTGCTCTTGCACGCCCAGGGATTCAAACACTACCCGCCCGCAAACACCGGCACCTGCACCGGTAAACAGCCCGGCCTTGGCGCCGATAAACGTGACCGTAACCGTGGCACGAACCACCTCGCCTTCAGCCGCACCCGTGGTAGCATTCAGGCCGGAAGGCAAATCCACTGCCAGCACCGGCACCCGGGCCTGGTTTAATGCCTGGATAATGCCGGCAAACGGTTCCCGGGGAGCACCCGCCACACCGGTACCCAACATGGCATCCACCACCACGCCTGCAGCGGCAAGCCGTCGGGCCAGGTCACCTTCAGGCAACCCGGCGAAATCAGACACGGCAACACCGGCCTGTTCGGCAGCCTTGAAGGCCTTGAGAGCATCTCCCGACAGCTTGCCGGCCGGGCTGACCGACACACACTGCACAGGAATCCCCTGCTTATGGGCATTCAGGGCGATCAGGTAACCATCGCCGCCATTATTGCCAGCCCCGCACAGCACCAGAATCGATGCAGGAGACGGCCAGTGCCGGAGCAGTTGGCGAAACGCTCCCCTGGCCGCGGACTGCATCAACTCAAAGCCATCAACACCCTGCTGATCAATAAGATACCGATCCATCGCTCGAACCGAGTCGGCGGAGTACAGGGCTTCTGGTAGACTGTCCGCGTAGCGCATGGGGTATCCCGTTAAAGAAACCGGTTTAAGAAAATTGGCCAGATACCTGTTAAGCATAGCAAAACAGGAAAAAAGGTCATAACTTAATCAAATTAAATCTCTGCAGGCTTCAAAGGCCGACGTTGCGATCATGACCAGCCAGCCCGAGACCACTGAAAATCACCCTTCCGGCACCGAACTGACCACCCTGCCGGAGCAAATCCGGCAGTGGGCAAGGGATCTCGGCTTTGCCGATGCCGGCATTACCCTGGCCGACACCGGCCCCCATGCAGAACGCCTGCAACGCTGGCTGGCCGCCGGTTACCACGGCGACATGGCCTACATGGCCGACCACGGCGACAAACGCTACACCCCGGACTCCCTGGTACCCGGCACCCTACGGGTCATCTCCGTGCGCATGGACTACCTGCCCTCGCCCGACAACCCGAAACAAGCGCTTACTAACCGGGAAACCGCCTACATCACCCGCTACGCCCTGGGGCGGGACTACCACAAGCTGATGCGCAAACGCCTGGCTACACTGGCCAAACAGATCGATGAAGCCGTCAGTGGCTACGACTACCGGGCCTTTGTGGACAGCGCCCCAGTCCTTGAGCGGGGGCTGGCGCAACGGGCCGGGTTGGGCTGGATCGGCAAGAACAACATGCTGATTCACCCGAAAGCCGGCTCTTACTTTTTCCTCGGTGAAATCTTCACCAGCGCACCGCTGCCGGTGGATGAGCCCTTCGACAAACAACACTGCGGCTCCTGCTCCGCCTGCCTGGAAGTGTGCCCGACCGATGCCTTTGTTGGCGCTCACTTACTGGATGCCCGCCGCTGCATCAGCTACCTGACCATTGAACTGAAAGGCCCGATTCCGGAAGAGCTGCGCCCGAAAATGGGCAACCGGGTATTCGGTTGCGACGATTGCCAGCTGGTATGCCCCTGGAACAAATTCAGCAAGCCCACCCGGGAAGACGACTTCCAGCCCAGACACGGCCTGGACAACACCAACCTGGCCGAGTTGTTCCTGTGGACTGAAGAGCAGTTTCTGAAAAACACCGAAGGCTCTGCTATACGCAGAACCGGCTACGAGAACTGGCTGCGCAACCTGGCAGTAGGATTAGGCAATGCCCCGAGCACCATTCCGGTGATCGAGGCACTGAAGCAACGGGCGGACCACCCGTCAGAACTGGTGCGGGAGCACGTTACCTGGGCGTTGCGCCGGCACGGCCTTACAGCTTGAAGAAGTGCTCGCGGTAGTGGCGCAGTTCCTCGATGGAATCGCGTATATCGTCCAGGGCCAGGTGGCTGCCTTTCTTTTTCACACCATCCAGCACATCCGGCCGCCAGCGGCGAGCCAGCTCCTTGATGGTTGAGACGTCCAGGTTCCGGTAGTGGAAGAAGGCTTCCAGTTCCGGCATGTACTTCACCAGAAACCGGCGGTCCTGGCCGATGCTGTTGCCACACAGGGGCGATTCGCCGGCAGACAGATACTGCTTCAGGAACGCCAGGGTCTCCTGCTCGGCTTCTGCCTCGCTGGTTTTGCTGTCCTTCACCCGCTGAGTGAGGCCGCTGGCGCCGTGGGTGTTGGTGCACCATTCGTCCATGGCATCCAGCAGGCTGTCGGGCTGGTGAATGGCAATCACCGGGCCTTCGGCCACCAGGTTCAGTTCCGAATCGGTAACAATCGTGGCCATCTCGATGATCCGCTCTTTCTCCGGGTCCAGGCCGGTCATTTCCAGGTCTATCCACACTAATCGGTTGTGGTCGGGCATTCTTTTGTCCTATGCGGTTTAGTTTGGGAGCTGGTGCAGGTGTGGTTGTGCTTTCCGGAAACCGCTCCTTGCGGCACATCCATGTGGCGCT
>NZ_DFLY01000010.1:122511-154570 GCF_002375525.1 Marinobacter sp. UBA3607
CTGCTCCGCCATCCATGGCTCCGCACATTTCCGGAAAGCACAACCACACCTGCACTTCGGGCTACATTGCTGGCCGCGTGTTGAGCTGAAACCCACGCCGTGGTTAGTGGTGCTGGCCGGGGACACCTTTCCGGGAGTGTCTGAAGCCAAGGATGGCTTCAGTCAAGCGCACAGGGACGTGCTCGTAGCGTCTCCCGGAAAGGTGTCCCCGGCCAGCACCTGCACCCAAGTCAGAGTCCAGACAGACATGCGCCAAACATCAGAAACTCTGCCTATTGTCCATGATTCACGTATCATGTGTCACACCACTTCCCCCGGAACATTTGAGAGCCGATGGCCAAGAGAAAACTGAATAAACGCCAGCAGTGGCGCATCGAGAAAGTCCAGAAAGAACGCACCGAGCGCATGGCCCGCAAAGAAAAAGCCGTGGAGGCCCAGGCCGAGGCCGGGGAATTGGGGCCGGAGCAGGAAGGGTTGGTGATTGCCCACTACGGGCAGCAACTGGATATCGAGGCGCTTGAAGGTGAAGACACCGGGCAGGTGTTCCGGTGTTTTGTCCGGGCCAATATCGACAGCCTGGTAACCGGCGACCGGGTGGTCTGGCGGCCCGGGAAGAGTGAAACCGGGGTGATTGTGGCCCGGTGTGAGCGGGATAACCTGCTGCAGCGGCCGGATAATTTCGGGGCGCTGAAACCGGTGGCGGCGAATATTGACCACATTATCCTGGTGATCGCCCCTGAGCCCGAGCCCCATGACAACCTGATTGACCGCTACCTGGTGGCTTCGGAAAGCACCGATATTCCGGCGGTGATTCTGCTGAACAAGACCGACCTGATTAACGATCGTAACCGGGAGCAGATCGAAACCCTGCTGGCCCGCTACGAAGCCCTGGGCTACCAGGTTGAACGCACGTCGGCTGCGGCCTGTGAGGGCGAAGCGGCGCCAGAAGTCGAGGCGCTGGTGCGGGGCAAGACCAGTGTGTTTGTGGGGCAGTCCGGTGTGGGCAAGTCGTCGATCATCCAGACCCTGCTGCCGGATGAACTGTTGCGGGTGGGCGCGGTCTCAGAGAGTACCGGTAAAGGTGTGCACACCACCACGACCGCCAAGCTGTTTCACCTGCCCGGCGGCGGTGACCTGATTGATTCTCCGGGTATCCGGGAGTTTGGCTTGTGGCATATGACACCCCAGGAGCTGGAGTACGGGTTCCGGGAAATCCGGCCACTGATCGGCCTGTGCAAGTTCCGTAACTGCCGGCACATGGGTGATCCGGGCTGCGCCCTGGAGAGGGCGGCTGCGGAGGGGGAGATTTCCACTGAGCGACTGAAGAGTTTCCACCGGATTCTGCAAGACATGGCCGAACAACAGGCCCGCGGCCTTAAGCTGCCCTGACCGTGACCTCAACACCCCTTATGGCACGAATTCATTTCTATTCGGCGGCTGCGTTTTGCTAAACTTCGCCGCTTTCCCGAGGTAAGAGACTTTCCGGATGCTTGATAAACTGTTTGTCCTGAGCCAGTACGTAACGCCGCAACTGGCGGTTTCCCGCCTGGCTGGCCGTTTTGCCGACAGCGACAAATCACCCGCACTCAAAAACCGCTTCACCCGCTGGTTTATCAATCGCTATGGCGTGGATATGAGCGAGGCGGCCGAGTCCAACCCCGAGGCCTACGCCACCTTCAACGAGTTTTTTACCCGGGCCCTGAAGCCCAGCATCCGGCCGGTCGCAGAAGCTGCCGATACCTTTGTCAGCCCGGTAGACGGCGCCATCAGCCAGATCGGCCAGGTCGGCGACGACCGGGTGTTCCAGGCCAAGGGCCAGTCTTTCAGCCTGACCGAACTGCTCGGTGGTGACGAGGAACGGGCAAAGCCTTTTGCCGAAGGTGAGTTCTCCACCATTTACCTGTCACCGAAGGACTACCACCGGGTGCACATGCCGCTGGCCGGCACTCTTCGGGAAATGGTCTACGTGCCGGGCAAGCTGTTCTCCGTTAACCCGGTAACCGCGGAAAATGTACCCAACCTGTTCGCCCGCAACGAGCGGGTGGCCTGCATCTTTGATACCGAAGCCGGCCCCATGGCACTGGTTCTGGTCGGCGCAATGATTGTCGGTAGTGTAGAAACCACCTGGGGCGGTGTGATTGCACCCAACCCCCATAAGGTATCCCACTGGCAGTATCAGGGCGACGAGGCCGTCAGCTTCGAGAAAGGCGAGGAAATGGGTCGGTTCCGGCTGGGCTCTACCGTGGTGCTGGTGATGCCCAGGGGCTCCATGAAATGGAAGCCGAACCAGGTGCCCGGTAAAACCGTACGCATGGGCGAAGCCTTCGGCACCTTGCGCGCCTCAAAGGCCTGACCAGGGCGGCGGGCTCAGGCCCGCTCGACCGGAAATGCCAGCACCTCTTCGATGCTGGCTGCTCCCACCTTCAGCATTAACAACCGATCCAGGCCCAGCGCAACCCCGGAAGACTCCGGCAAGCCGGCATCCAGCGCGTCAAGAAACGCCTGGTCGACCGCCATTTCCGATTTTCCTGCCGCCCGGCGCTGTCGGTTATCCGCATCGAATCGTTGCAGCTGTTCCTGCGGGTCGGTCAATTCCCAGTAGCCGTTACACAGCTCCAGGCCATTGATATAGAGCTCGAACCGGTGGGCAACGGCAAAGCCGTCGTCATCGGATACCCTGGCCAGGGCTGCCTGCGAGGCCGGATAACGGGTAAGGAATACCGGGGCATCTACGCCCAGCTTCGGCTCCACCACAAAGCTCATCACCAGGTCCAGGCAGGCATCCCGCCCCATGCCGGCCAGCTGCTCCGGCTCCAGCCATTGTTCGCAATAGCGGGCCAGGTCCCGATCGCTGACTTTCATCGGGTCAAAACCGGCATAGGCCTGCACCGCATCCCGGTAGGCAAACACCAGGGGGCGCTTGCAACCGAGCCAGCCGCAGACCAGGTCCGCCACCTCGGCCATCAGCTGCCGGTCGTCAAAACCCTCCCGGTACCACTCCAGCATCGAGAATTCCGGGTTGTGGCGGCGCCCGCGCTCGCCATTCCGGAACACCCGGGCAACCTGGAAAATAGAGCCGGAACCGGCCGCCAGCAGCCGTTTCATATGATATTCGGGGGAGGTCTGCAGCCAGCCTGAGGTGATGCCGGCCGCATTGACCCCGGCCGGGATGCCGTCCAGGTTCACGTCGGTTACGCCATGGCGGCCGAGCACCGGGGTTTCCACTTCCAGCACCTGCCGTTGCGCAAAAAAGCCGCGCACGTATGCCAGTAGCTGTGCGCGGCTTTTCAGAACATCCCGCGAGGCAGTGGGCTGCCAGACAGGTTTGTCAGTCATCGGCAGGGATCAGCTGCTTTTGACGCGGCTAACGTATTCACCGGAGCGGGTATCTACTTTCAGCACTTCACCAATGGTGATGAACAACGGCACGTTTACCACGGCGCCGGTTGACAGCGTGGCCGGCTTGGAACCGCCCTGGGCGGTGTCGCCCTTCATGCCCGGATCGGTATCAACCACTTCCAATTCTACAAAGTTCGGTGGCGTGACGGACAGCGGCGCCCCGTTGTACAAGGTAACCGTGTATACGTCCTGTTCTTTCAGCCATTTCACGGTATCACCTACGGCCTTGGCATCGGCCGCGAACTGCTCGAAGGAACCGTCGGTCAGCATGAAGTGCCAGAACTCGCCGTCGGTATACAGGTATTCCATATCCTGTTCGACCACGTCGGCTGCTTCCAGGGATTCTCCGGACTTGAAGGTACGCTCCCAGACCCGGTTGGTCATCAGGTTGCGCAGTTTTACCCGGTTAAAGGCCTGGCCCTTGCCCGGCTTGACGAACTCGTTCTCAAGCATGATACAAGGGTCGCCATCCAGCAAAACCTTGAGACCGCTACGAAATTCGTTGGTAGAATATGAAGCCATGAAATGTCCACCTGACAGACTGTCGTTAAATTTTCAAAGGTCGCTATGATACAGCGAACCCCCTCCCCTATAGAAGCCCATGATTTGACAGAAGCCCGTGATTTGACCCAACCCGCATCCCGCACACAGAACATTGCCCCGAAACCGGATTCCGGCCCCTCGTGGCAACAGATCCTGAGCCAGTCGGTCATCCGGCCGGAACAGCTGCTTGAGCGCTTGGGGTTACCGGCAGAGCGCTGGCTAGGCGGTGCACAGGCCGGCCATAACCTGTTCCCGATACGGGTTCCGGAGCCCTTTATCAATCGCATGCAGAAGGGCAATCCACACGACCCCCTGCTGCGACAGGTACTTCCCTTGCTGGCAGAAACCGCCGAGCAAGCGGGCTTCGTTCGCGATCCGCTCCAGGAGGACCGTGCCATCCAGACCACCGGACTGATCCGGAAATACCGCAGCCGTGCCCTGCTGATGGTGACCGGCCAGTGCGCCATCAACTGCCGCTACTGCTTCCGCCGCCACTTTCCCTATGGCTCCCAGAAGCTTGGCCCGGATGACCGCCAGCAGGTGATCGACACCCTGCAACGAAGCCCCGAAATCAACGAAATCATCTTCAGCGGTGGCGACCCCCTGGCCGTGAACGACCAGTTGCTGGCCGGCTGGGTGCAACAACTGGATACCGTCCCGCACCTGCGCCGGCTGAGAATCCACTCAAGGTTACCGGTGGTGATCCCCCAGCGGGTCAATGACCAGCTTCTGGGCTGGCTGTCGGGCACGCGGCTGCAGACCGTGCTGGTGGTGCATATAAACCATCCGGCAGAAATCGACAGGGCCACCCGCGAGGCTTTCCGGAAACTGAAAACCGCCGGCGTCACTCTGCTCAACCAGAGCGTGATTCTGCGCGGCGTGAACGATTCAGCGGCAACCCTGGCACAGCTGAGCGAGACCCTGTTCGAGGCCGGCGTACTGCCCTACTACCTGCATGCCTTCGACCCGGTGGCCGGTGCCCATCATTTCGATGTCAGTGATGCCAGGGCTGCATCACTGGTACGGGAACTCATGGAACAACTCCCGGGATTCCTGGTGCCAAAGCTGGTCCGGGAGCTGCCTGGAGAGGCCAGCAAAACCCCGATTCCTGTCGGAGTTTGAGACCTGCCGCATAAGTTGGCGCAAGGTAACTTGTAAAACATTGTCAACTCGTGCTTTTCTCGCTTTTTGTTGCCGCTTTGCTATCTTAGAGTTCGTGATCGACTAACAATGACGGCCTGTATTTGTGGCAATTTCAGCCCAAATACGCAGCTGCCCAGACATTGGCGTGAGAACATGGAAGGCACGATACTGAAACCCGAGCTCAAGGTTCCCGAGCAGAAAACAGCGAGCCTGTCGTTTTGCGACACAAACCCCAAGGCCTTCCGGGCATGGGTCGACCAGTTGCCGATGGCCAATATTGGTGAATCATCGCGACAGCTCTACCATGCCATTATCGAGCTCAACCACCTGTTCCTGACGCCCCAGGTGCGCATCCAGTACCTGGAAGCGATCCGCGGCAGTATCCACTTTGTGTGCAACGAACTTTCGCGCCACTTCCTCGGACTGGCCATCGCCCTTCCGGAAAAGCAGCGCAAGATTGCCAATCTGACCCAGGCCTTGCAGCTGCACCTGGCGGCCGGCTATAAACTCTGCCTGCTGGAATACCTGGATAACGGCGGCCTCGACAAGAACCGCAAACACATTGCCATCGCCATCCACCGGGCGATTTCCGAGCTGGCGGCCACCATTGTCCGCTCGCACCAACTGTACTGCCCGAGCCCCGCCCACAGCTGGCTTGAATGTCACCGGCTTTACCGCTTTGCCTGCCGCAACAAGCTGGCAGACCACGACGTGGAAGACAACACCCTGAGCGCAAGCCGGGGCAGCACCGTGGCCGACACTTACATTCGCATCCTGTTACTGGGTTGCGCGCGCCCGAACCAATTACGGCAAAACGAGCTGACTCAAATCTACGAACTGTTTGAAAGCTGGGCAAAATACTGCCAGTGCGGCCCCCATGTCGGCCCTGACAGCCTGTTTGTCGTCAATATGGAGCGGGACAGCGCACCGGTGTACCGGAGCCTGGTGGAAGGCAAGGGCGGCGACAGCGGCTTTGGTTTCGATACCCAGGAACTGTCTGGCTACCTTTCCGAAACCCTGGATGCCCGCAGATCCCACAGCAAGGCCCAGACCCGGCTGGAGATTCCAGGGCAGGTCAGCGACACCCTGCTCACTCACCTGAGCCAGGCGCTCGGCATTATTGCCAAGCGCAACTTTAACCGTATCGCCAGCCAGGGCACCCTTGAAATCTCTGTTGGCCTGTCAGCCACCCATTACTTTGTTGCGGGCGAGAAGAGCTTTGCCGAGTTCCTGGATGGCAACGACAACAGCCACCACCAGGACAACCGCTTTATCCGCAATGCCAACCGCAAAGCCGATGCCTGGTCTGAAGCCCACGATGCCGGCCCACACGACGACAAGCTGCACTCGGTCGACACCCCGATCACCTTCCGCGGCAGCACCCGTGCGGTTACCGAACACCACGACCGCAACCTGCCCAAGTCCCACCACGCGCTGCTGGTGAACACCAGCCCCGGCGGTTACTGTGTGGCCTGGGAGAACAATGTACCCAAAACCCTGCAGGCCGGAGAAGTTCTCGGGGTTCGGGAGCAAAGCAGCCACCCCTGGAGCATTGCGGTGGTTCGCTGGCTTCGGCAAGTACGCAACCAAGGCACCCAGATCGGCATTGAATTGCTGGCCCCCAGCGCAGCCCCCTGCGCCATCCGGCTGATCCAGAAAATGGGCAACAGCAGTGAATACCTCCGGGGCTTGTTGTTGCCGGAAATCAGTGCGGTGCACCACGCAGCCACCCTGATTACGCCCCGGCTTCCGTTCCAGACCGGCAGCCGAATTTCACTGATGCACGATGGCCGGGAAGACCATGGCCAGCTGCTAAAGAAAGTCTCCTCTACCGGCAGCATCAGCCAGTTCGAGCTGAAGCTGCGCAGCCCGGAAATACTCCCCGGAGACAACCAGAATCCGCCGTCTGCACCAGGTAGCCGGGAAGACGAATTCGACTCCCTCTGGCCGTCCCTGTAACGGGACGCCTGCCACAACCGGGGCGCTTCAGGGTTGTTATTGGTCGCCAACCCCTGCATCATTCAGGCATTAATGAATGTCTACCTTTCTTGATGCAGAGCCCTCGGAATGCAGAAAAAAACCGCGACCGTACACCTTCTGATTCTGGATCCCTCCCAGAACGATGCAGAATCCATGGTCAGCTTGCTGCGCAACTCCGGCAAAGCGACCAGGGCGCACAGAATCACATCCGAAGAAGACCTCGAAGATGCCCTGAAAAACTCCAACTGGGATCTGTTCCTGGCCCGGGACCTGGTGCAGGAGTTCGGCCCGGATGATGCCCTGGCTACCATCAAACGGATGGACAAGGACATTCCCTTTGTTCTGCTGACTGAAGAATACGATCGCGAGCGTACCGTCAACATCATCCGGGCAGGCGCCCAGGATGCGGTACCCTTTGAATACAAAGACTTGCTGGTTCTGGTGGCCAAACGCGAGCTTGCCGCACTGGAAGACCGGCGCCGGCGCCGGATCCTCGAGTCCCACCTGCGCGAAGCCGAGCAACGTTGCCAGCTGCTGCTGGAAAGCTCCAAGGATGCCATTGCCTACATCAACGACGGCATGCACATCTACGCCAACCAGTCGTACATGGAATTCCTCGGCTACGACGACATTGACGACCTGATCTGCATCCCGGTTCTGGACACCCTCACGCCGGAAAGCCAGGAGCAGTACAAGGAGTTCATGAAAACCTTTGCAGAAGAACGCAAAGACGGCATGACCATGAACTGCACCGCCCGCCGCAGTGACGACCAGGAGCTGGCCGTTACCATGTCGGTCTCTGCCGCCACCTACGACGGCGAAGCCTGCACCCAGATTGTGCTGCAACCCGAACACAGCGATGCCGAACTGGAAGAGAAGCTGAAGCAGATCAGCAGCCAGGACCTGCTCACCGGCCTGTACAACCGTCAGTACCTGATGGACGAACTGGCCCGCACCATCGCCGAAGCCGGCAAGAACAACGAGACCGGAGCCCTTGCCTACATTGCCCTGGACAACTTCCAGAGCATCAAACACCAGATTGGCATCGCCGGCACAGACCTGTTACTCGGCGATGTTGCCGCACTGCTCAAAGACAACACCGGCCAAGGCATTACCCTAGCCCGGCTCAGCGACGACGCCTTCTGTATGATGTGCATGCCGTGCGATGAAAAAGGCATGGCGATGCTGTGTGAAGGCATTTGCAAGGCAGTCAATGACCACCTGTTCGACATCAACGGCCGTACCGTGCCGCTAACGGTCTCTATTGGTGTAGCCGCCATTACGGAGAATTCCCCGAAAGCCGAAGAACTGATGGGGCGTGCCCATGTCGCTTCCGGCGATGTAAAGAAACTGGAAGGCCACGAGCGCGGCAACGGCGTCAAGGTATACAACCCGGCCGACTACGAAACCGCCCAGGAATCCAATTCCGCCGACGCCATTCTCAAGGCCATGGATGATGGCCGGTTCCGGGTAATGTACCAGCCGATCATGAACCTGCGTGGCGAGGGCGACGAGCACTATGAAGTCACCGTGCTGATGCTGGACAAAGACAACAATGAGGTCTCGCCCTTCGACAAGCTGCCGCCGGTCGGTCGTGAGGATGCCGCCACCAAGATTGACCGCTGGATGATCCTGCAGACCATCAAGCAACTGGCCAGCCATCGCGCCAGCGGCCACGATACCCGGCTGTTCCTGAACCTCACTGCCGAAACCGTTCAGGACAAGACCTTTACGCCCTGGCTGAGTGTTGCCCTGAAAGCCGCACGGTTGCCCGGTGATGCCTTGATATTCCAGTTCCGTGAAGGCGACGCCAATAACTTCATGAAGCAGGCCAAGGAGTTCACCAAGGCCGCGCACCAGTTGCACAGCAAGGTGTCCATTTCCCAGTTCGGATGTGCGCTCGATCCGTACAACACCCTGAAGCACATCGATGCCGATTACGTGCGGCTTGACGGCTCGTTCGTGGAAGAAGTCGGCAAGGGCGACGCCGGCAAGGAACAACTGAAAGCCCTGGTGAAGGGCCTGCAGAATGCCGGCAAGATCACCATCATCCCGGATGTGCAGCATGCCAACGTGCTGGCCCTGCTGTACCAGGCCGGGGTCAACTTTATCCAGGGCAACTACCTGCAGGCACCGTCTCCGTCCATGAACTACGATTTCGGGGCAGGCTGACCGGTCAACAAGTGCCAGAAAAACAAAGGGCGAGGTGTGATACCTCGCCCTTTGTAGTTTCAGCGGTCGGGATTCTGCAAAAACAGGTTGGTTTCGCTTTCCCGGAAACCGATCAGGTAGAGAATGGCATCCAGCCCCAGGGTCGAGATGGAATGCCGTGCCGACTCTTTAACCAGCGGCTTGGCCCGGAACGCCACACCCAGGCCAGCCTGGCTGAGCATCGGAAGGTCGTTGGCACCATCCCCCACGGCAATCACCTGCTCCCGGGAGATATGCTCCTTACCGGCAATCTCCAGCAACAATTCGGCCTTGCGCTTGCCATCCACAATCTGGCCTTTTACCTGGCCCGTCACCTTACCGTCGACAATCTCCAGCTCGTTGGCATAGATGTAATCGATGCCCAGCTTCTGCTGCAGGTGGCGGGCAAAGTAGGTGAAGCCGCCGGACAGAATGGCAGTACGGTAGCCCAGCGCCTTCAGGCTGCGGATCAGGTGCTCGGCGCCCTCGGTCATACGCAGGCGATTAGCGATACCCTCCAGAACGGATTCATCGAGGCCTTTCAGCAGCGCCAGGCGCTCGGCAAAGCTCTGGCTGAAATCCAGCTCGCCCTGCATGGCCCGCTCGGTGATCTCGGCCACCTGCTCGCCGACACCAGCCTCGTGGGCCAGCTCGTCGATCACTTCCGCCTCGATCAGGGTGGAATCCATATCAAACACCACCAGGCGGCGATTACGCCGGAAGATTGAATCTTCCTGGAACGCGATATCCACATTCATCTCGCCGGCAATGTGCAGAAAATCGGCACGAAGCTGTTCAAGATCCGAGGGCGTTCCCCTTACCGAGAACTCGACGCAGGCAATGCGGTTTTCCGAGGTATTCAGTGATGGCCGTGCCGACAGGCGAGTAATATTGTCGATATTCAGGCCATGGCGAGCCGTAATCGCGGATACCCGGGCAATCTGTTCTGCCTTGATGTCACGGGACAGCAGGGTCACGATGTAGCAGGCACGGTTACGACCTTCCGCCCAGGCCTGGTACTCCTCGACGGTAATCGGTGCGAAGCGCACCTGCAGGTCCAGCGAGTGCAGGCGGAACAGCAGGTCACGGATAACAGGAGATGACTTGGATTCGTCCGGAATTTCGATCAGGATGCCCCAGGTCAGGTGATCGTGGATCACCGCCTGGCCGATGTCCAGGATGCGCACATCATACTGGCCCATGATGCCGGTAATTTCCGACGTCAGCCCGGGCTTGTCGCGCCCGGATACGTTTACCAGTACCAGCTCACTCACTGTCAGTGCTCTCCCCTTCCTGTTCCTGTGCTTCTTCCTGCGCCCGGGATGCCGACGGAATCACCTCGATACCGTCTACCCGCTGCAGGCCCCTGGGCAGCTTGTGGCCGCGACGCCCACGCTCGCCAAGGTAATGCTCCAGGTCGCTGAACTTAAGGCCCAGCTTGCGCTTACCCGCCTTCACTTCAATCTGGTCTTCCTCGCCGAACACAGCAACCGCAACCACGTACTCTTCGCGGCTCTGTACCCGGGCCGAGGGAATGCTGATAATTTTATTACCCTTGCCCTTGGCCAGTTCCGGCAGCTCTGTGAGCGGGAACACCAGCATCCGGCCCTCATTGGAAACCGCCGCGAGATACAGGGTGGACGCGGTTTCCGGGATGACCACCGGGGGCATGATCCGCGCCCCCTTCGGCACCGAAACCACCGCCTTGCCCGCGCGGTTCTTGCTGACCATGTCGCCCAGCGACGTTACAAAGCCGTAGCCGCCATCAGTCACCAGCAGCGCCTTACGCTCGGGATTACCCATCAGCAAGCCGGAGAAGGTGGCGCCGGACGGCGGGTTGATGCGGCCGGTCAAAGGCTCACCCTGACCCCGGGCAGAGGGCAGGCTATGGGCCATCAGGGCATAGGCCCGGCCGGTGGAATCCAGGAAGATGGCATGCTGGTTGTTGCGGCCCCGGGCAGCCAGGGCAAAACGGTCGCCAGACTTGTAGCTCAGGCCAGCCGGATCGATATCATGGCCCTTGGCGGCCCGCACCCAGCCTTTGTCAGACAGCACAACGGTAACCGGGTCGTTGGATACCAGGTCGGTTTCACTGAAGGCCCGGGCCTCTTCCCGCTCAACGATCGGTGAACGGCGATCATCACCGAAGGTTTCAGCATCCTGCTTCAGCTCGGTCTTGATCAGTTCCCGCAAACGGTCTTCCGAGCCCAGAATGGACTGCAGCTCGTCGCGCTCGGCGGCCAGCTCGTCCTGTTCGCCACGGATCTTCATTTCCTCGAGCTTGGCCAGGTGGCGCAGTTTCAGCTCGAGGATGGCTTCGGCCTGGTCCGCCGACAGCCCGAAACGGGCCATCAACTCGGCCTTCGGCTTGTCTTCGGTGCGGATAATCTCGATCACTTCGTCAATATTCAGGTAGGCGATCAGCAAGCCTTCCAGAATGTGCAACCGCGCCAGAACCTTGTCCAGGCGGTGCTGCAAGCGGCGGATGACGGTATTTTTTCGGAACGCCAGCCACTCGGTCAGCATGGTGCGCAGGCCTTTCACTCCGGGGCGGCCGTCGTTGCCGATCACATTGATGTTCACCCGGTAGGTTTTCTCAAGGTCTGTGCTGGCAAACAGGTGAGCCATCAGGCCGTCCAGGTCTACCCGGTTGGAGCGCGGCACAATTACCAGGCGGGTGGGATTTTCATGGTCTGACTCATCCCGAAGGTCTGCCACCATGGGCAGCTTCTTGGTTTGCATCTGCTGGGCAATCTGCTCCAGCACCCGGTTACCGGAAACCTGGTGCGGCAGGTCGGTAATGACCACTTCGCCGCTCTCGCGAACCCAGCGGGCGCGCATGCGCAGGGAGCCCCGGCCGGTTTCGTACATTTGCCGCAGGTCTTTGCGCGGGGTAATGATTTCGGCACGGGTCGGGAAATCCGGGCCCTTGATGTGTTCACACAGCTGGTCAACGGTGGCATCCGGCTCATCCAGCAGGCGGATACAGGCAGCTGTCACTTCCCGCACGTTGTGGGGCGGAATGTCGGTGGCCATACCCACGGCAATGCCGGTAGTGCCGTTCAGCAGCACATGGGGCAGGCGTGCCGGCAACACCGAAGGTTCTTCCATGGTGCCGTCAAAGTTAGGCGTCCAGTCCACGGTGCCCTGCCCCAACTCCCCCAGCAGCACATCGGCGAAGGGCGCCAGGCGGGATTCGGTATAACGCATGGCGGCAAAGGACTTGGGATCGTCCGGGGAACCCCAGTTACCCTGGCCGTCTACCAGCGGATAGCGGTAGGAAAACGGCTGGGCCATCAGCACCATGGCTTCATAACAGGCGCTGTCGCCATGGGGATGGAACTTACCCAGCACGTCACCCACGGTACGGGCGGACTTTTTGTACTTGGAGGTGGACTTCAGGCCCAGCTCCGACATGGCATATACAATCCGGCGCTGTACCGGCTTGAGCCCGTCACCTACGTTGGGCAATGCCCGGTCGAGGATGACGTACATGGAATAGTCCAGATAGGCCTTCTCGGTATAATCCCTGAGGGAGACCCGCTCGAAACCTTCATCCGTTGTCTGAAACTCTGGCATAGATGCCTCTTTGCCTTAACTGCCTGTTTTGAAATGTGGTTGTGGTGCTAACCTCTGTGCCCGCCGTGTGCTTCGGGCAATGTCGGCACATTATATGGACGCCAGCCCGGATACACCAATTTCCAATAGCGGAATTCCCGCATGGAGAGTCTGTAAGGTGCGCCGTATTCTCGCCACAGTGAGTAGAAAGCCGTCTTATCTTTAACCAAGCGGAAACCTATGAAACCCAATCTGAAAGCCTGCGGGCATGCCATGGTCACGGCCCTGGTCAACGCCGTTCTGGCGGTTGTCCTGATGCTACTGGTGGAGTTTGCTATCAGTGGCACGTTCCAGGTACCCGAGCCCTATCTATGGGCGGGTTTCGTTATCTGGATCGTGGTTTTTTCGGGGCAGTTCTGGCGGCAGCGGTACTTGTGCCGGTCTGCAGAACACACAGGAAACGCCCAGGAAAGCTGAGCGGTGTTCAGGAAAGGAAATAGCTGAAAAGGCGGCCCGGGGTTATTCCCGGGCCGCCTTTTTTCGTACTTACTGACGAATACCTTCTACAGAAATCTCGATTTTCACCGTCTCTGAGGCCTTGCCCAGGTCCATCGGAATACCGAAGTCTTTCAGTTTCAGCTCCGTTTCAGCTTCGAAACCCATACGGTAACCGCCCCAGGGATCCTGGCCGTGGCCCAGCATTTCGGTATCCAGGGTCACTTCACGGGTTACGCCGCGCAGGGTCAGGTCGCCGATAATGTCTGCCTCGCCTTCTTCATCCAGCACTACGCGCTTGCTCTTGAAGGTGGCTTCCGGGAACTCGCCCACGTGCAGGAAGTCTTCGCTGCGCAGGTGCTTGTCCCGCTCGGCGTGGTTGGAGTCGACACTGGAGGTATCGATGGTTACAGATACCGAGCTGTTCTCCGGGTTTTCCGCGTCGTAGGTGAACTCGCCATCGAAGTCGTTAAAGCGGCCATACAGCCAGCTGTAGCCCAGATGAGAAATCTTGAAGGTGACGAACTGGTGCGCACCCTCGGTATCAAACGCATAGGTACCGCTGTGATCATCCGCCTGAACGGTGCCGGCAACGGCCAGTGACAATGCAGATGCCAAGAAAATCTTTTTCATGGTGTTCTCCTGTTACACAGTTTATTTGAGCAATTTCTACAACATTCCGGCAATCAGGCGCGGCCTGACATCCGGCGTAAGGTTTCATCCCGGTCTATAAAGTGGTGTTTCAGGGCGCCCAGGGCGTGTAGTCCCGCCAGGCCGACCAGTGCCCAGGTACTCCAGTAGTGAACGGCACCCGCAGTGTCTTCCATGCCCTTCACCCGACCGGTCAGCGACGGCACGTCAAACAACCCGAAGACACTGATCGACGAGCCGTCTGCCGTGGTTATCAGGTAGCCACTGACCATCGCCACAAACATCAGCACGTACAGCAGGCTGTGGGCCACATGCGCCGACACAACTTCCCAGCGCTTGTGGCTGGCCAGGGGCCTGGGGCTGGTGTTTATAAGCCGCCACAGCAACCGGAACACCACCACCGCAAACAGTATCAGCCCGATGCTCCGGTGCAGGTCCGGCCCTTTTCGATACCATTCATCATAGTAGGACAGATCCACCATCCAGAATCCCAGGGCGAACAGCCCAACCACGACAGCCGCTACCAGCCAGTGCAGGACAACGGCCAGCCAGCCATAGTGATGTTCAGAATTCTTTAGCGACATGCCAATGCCCCTCCCGGGCTGAAATCGAGTTCGCAATCTTTAAGCGCTAGTCTAGAGAGCCTCCGACAGTGAACCAACCAGAATGTTTTGCAGTCGAGCATCAGAATTTCTGATCAAGAATCCACAGAGGTTGACATCCACCACTTTTGGCGTATGCGGTTCTACGGATTGTCGAAATTCATGGCGGATATAAAATTTACTCATACTTTAAATCCGCCCCGTCGCGGGGCCTCAGTGACCGAGAGGAAACGACATGGAACTCGACTTCGACGAATCCGTAGTAGTACCCAGCAACAACTGATTTCTGGAAAACCCGGCCAAGGCCGGGTTTTCTTTTTACAGCCCATACACAGTGGCAATTACCGCCACCGTTGTCAGCCCCACCAAAAGGTTCATTGGCAAGCCCACTTTCACAAAGTCGGAAAAGCGATAACCTCCGGGCCCAAACACCATCATATTGGTCTGATACCCCAAGGGCGTTGCAAAGCTGGCAGAGGCTGCCATCATCACGGCAATCACGAAAGGTTCTGCCGAAACCCCCATACTGGCGGTCATCGAAAGCACCACCGGAATAACCAGCACGGCCGCTGCATTATTGGTGATCACTTCCGTCAGAAACGAAACCGCACAGTAGACCAGGAACAGCGTGAGCAGAACCTGGCCGGCACTGAACGCCAGAATGCCCTCCGCCATAAACGTGGCCGCTCCCGTTTCTTCCAGTGCTGCTCCGAGTGCAAAGGACGCGGCAATGGTCAGCATAACCGGCACATCCACCGACTTCTGGGCCTGGCCCACCGAGCAGCAACCTAAAAGTATCATCATTGCAGCCCCCAGCAGGGCCGCATTGAGCATACTCAGCACTCCGCAAGCCGCCAGCCCCACAAAAACCAGCAGGATACCCCAGGATAACCACGCCCGGTCATGCCGTGGCGTTTCGGTTTCCAGGTCATTAATCAACAGGAAATCTTTGTTGTAGCGCTGGCGACTGACAAACGCCGGGCGCGCCTCCAGCAGCAACACGTCCCCGGGCTTCAGCCGGATATTGCCGAGGTTGCCGGACACCCGTTCGCCACCCCGGGCAACCGCCAGCACCACGGCACCGTAACGGTCCCGGAACCTTGCGTCCCGGATGGTCAGCCCCAGCACGTCAGATTGGGGAGACAGCGCGGCCTCCACCAACCTCCGCTCCGCACGGTCCTTACTGAGGCTGGGCTCATCATCGTGCACCGACGGCACGATGCCATTGATGCGTAGCAGGTCAGAAATCGCCTGGGTGTCACCGGCAAACACAAGCCGGTCGCCGCCACGCAGCCGTTCCTCGGAGGGTACCGCCGTAACCAGGCTACCGTCCCGCTCGATCTCCACCAGGTACAGGCGCTCCAGTTCCCGCAAGCCGGCTTCGCCAACGGTTTTCCCCACCAGCGGGCCGTTCAGGGACACAGCCACTTCCAGCGTGAACTCCCTCATGGCCCCAAACTTCTGCTGGTCTTTGCGGTCAGGCAACACCCGCGGCATCAGCAACAACATCACAGCCAGGCCAGTGATCGCGACCGGCAAACCCACCGCAGTGATCGAGAATATCGAGAATCCGGCTTCACCTGTCAGCTGCTGGTACTGCCCGTTGACCACCAGGTTAGTACTGGTGCCGATCAGCGTCAGGGTGCCCCCCAGAATGGCCGAGTAACTTAACGGAATCATTAGCTTGGAGGGTGCGATGCCAATCTTCCGTGACCAGGCATGAACGGCGGGGATCATGGTGGCAACCACCGGCGTGTTGTTCAGGAAACCGCTCAACAAGGCGACGGGCAGCGCAATACGGGCCTGGGCGGAACGGACGGATTTGGGGCTGCGCAGGAGGTGGTTCACTAACAGATCAACGCCGCCGGAATGATGAATACCCGCCGCTACCACAAACATGGCGGCAACAGTAATCAGACCGCTATTGCTGAACCCGGCCAGTGCCTGGTCAGCCGAGATAATGCCGCTGGCACTGAGCACCACCAAGGCCGCCATCATCACCATGTGCGGTGCAAAGCGGCCGGAACTCATCAATAACAGGGCCGCCAGCGCAAGCCCCAGGGAAAACCATCCTTGCCAGTCCATAACTCGGTCTTTTCCGGTTCAAAAACTGGCAGGATAGCGAGGCAGACAAATTCTGAGAAAGAATAACTATCGATTTTTATAGTTTATTAAGGAATATCAAACCGCAACGTCGGCCATATTGCCGTAGGCTTCCAGCCAGGCCCGGCGGTCCGAGGCGCGCTTCTTGCCCAGCAGCATGTCCATACGCTCGTCGGTGTCATCACCGTCTTCCAGGGTCAGCATCACCAGGCGGCGGGTATCCGGGGCCATGGTGGTTTCCCGCAACTGAAGCGGGTTCATCTCACCCAGGCCCTTGAAGCGGGTTACCTGAAGCTTGCCCCGGCGCTTCTCGGCTTCCAGCCGGTCAATAATGCCCTGTTTCTCGTGCTCATCCAGGGCGTAGAAGGTTTCCTTGCCCAGATCCACCCGGTACAACGGCGGCATGGCGACAAACACATGGCCGGCGGATACCAGCGGCCGGAAGTGCTTCACGAACAGCGCACACAGCAAGGTAGCGATGTGCAGGCCGTCGGAGTCGGCATCGGCCAGGATGCATACCTTGTTGTATCGCAGGCCGGCCAGGTCATCAGAACCGGGGTCTACACCGATGGCAACGGCAATGTCGTGAACTTCCTGGGACGCGAGGATTTCACCGGAATCCACCTCCCAGGTATTCAGGATCTTGCCCCGCAGCGGCATGACCGCCTGGAATTCCCTGTCCCGGGCCTGCTTGGCAGAACCGCCAGCCGAGTCCCCTTCCACCAGGAACAGCTCCGAGCGATTGGTGTCCGAGCCGGAACAGTCGGCCAGTTTGCCGGGCAGAGCCGGGCCGGAGGTGACTTTCTTACGGGCTACTTTCTTGCTGGCCCGCAGACGGCGCTGGGCATTGCTGATAAACAGCTCGGCCAGTACCTCGGCGATGTCGGTATGCTGGTTCAGCCACAGGCTGAAAGCATCCTTGACCACGCCAGATACGAACGCCGCGGCTTCGCGGGACGACAAACGCTCCTTGGTCTGGCCGGAGAACTGGGGTTCCTGCATCTTGAACGAGAGCACATAGGCCACCCGCTCCCAGATATCTTCCGGTGACAGCTTAACGCCCCGGGGCAGCAAGCTGCGGAACTCGCAGAATTCCCGCATGGCTTCGAGCAGGCCGGTACGCAGGCCGTTTACGTGGGTGCCGCCCTGGGCGGTAGGAATCAGGTTTACGTAGCTTTCCATCACCGCGTCGCCGCCTTCCGGCAACCACTGGATGGCCCAGTCTACGGCTTCTTTGTTACCGGAGAAGCTGCCGGTAAACGGTTCCAGCGGGACCGCTTCGATATCCGCCAGCGCCGTGCGCAGATAATCCCGCAGGCCGTCCTCGTAGAACCACTCGTCTTTTTCGCCGGTCTTTTCCTGCAGGAAGGTCACCCGAAGGCCCGGGCACAGTACGGCCTTGGCGCGCAGGTTATGGCGCAGGCGGCTGACCGAAAAATTGGGACTGTCGAAGTATTTCGGATCCGGCGTGAACTTCAGGCGGGTACCGGTGTTGCGCTTGCCAACAGTGTCGACCACTTCCAGCTCGGAAGCCTTATCGCCGTTGGCGAAGGTCATCCGGTGCAGCTGGCCGTCACGCTTGATCAGCACTTCCAGGTGGGTGGACAGGGCATTCACAACCGAGACACCCACACCGTGCAAACCACCGGAGAAGTTGTAGTTACCTTCAGAGAACTTGCCGCCGGCGTGCAGGCGGGTCAGGATCAGTTCGACCCCGGGCACGCCCTGTTCTTTGTGAATATCGACGGGCATACCCCGGCCGTCGTCTTCCACGCTCAGGGAATTGTCACTGTGAAGCACTACGTCGATTCTGCGGGCGTGGCCGGCCAGTGCCTCATCCACACTGTTGTCGATCACTTCCTGAGCCAGGTGGTTGGGCCTTGAGGTGTCGGTGTACATGCCCGGGCGCTTGCGCACCGGGTCCAGGCCACTGAGGACTTCAATAGCGTCGGCGTTATATTGTTGCTGGCTCATAGGGACGGCATGACTCCGCAATTGGTCGTGATAGCTGAGCCATAGCTTAGGGATTCACGCTGAAAGATCAACGGTTGTTTTGTGCCGGTGCCGGACCGCGTCACTTTCCAGCGGCTTTGACGATGGGCTGCGGCGTAAGGCCAGACACTTCCAGTCTTTGCCAGTGGTCGCCCTTCACCGCCAGCACCACACAAGGTGAGGTAATCACCTGCGCCACCATCATATCCGGTGCCGGTGAATTCACCTGCATCGCCAGTTTCAGTACTGGCTCCTGCCACTGGACATCCTGCAGGCCGACACTGTACCCGGCCGTAGGTTTCTGCCCAAGAGTCACGATGATGAGCTGCTCTGACGCCAGGTCCACCTGCCGGATCACGCCGGTGGCCATATTCTGGCCACTGACACCCAACAGGTTTTCCAGCGCTTCCGGCGAGCTGACCGGCGCCAAACCGGGACCGGTCAGGCCGCAATGGGCCGACTGGGTAACCTGCCGCACCTGCGGCGCAGGCTGGGCTTCCTTGGGGGCATTAGCACTGCAGGCCGCCAGCAGCGTGGCAGCGAGTACTGCGGTTGCAGGTTTAAGGGGAAATCGGTTCATTGCGTCATCCTGATTCGATTGTCGGCCGGGCCAGTTTGTGTCTCCGGAGTCCTCAGCTGATACCCCTGAAAACCGGGCCGGGGCAGTATATCCGGTGAAGCCGCAGAAATCGTGGGCCGGGAGAAACCGGTGGTCAGGCGGATATCCGAGAGGCTTTGGCCTTCCTCGATGGTAATCACCTCCCGCAAGCCGGTAATCGGATATTCGGCGCAGGCCTCGCCCGGCTGGCAGATGATTCCGTCACCATCCAGGTCACTGCCGGCTACAAGATAGTAGTCTCCCGGGCGCACCTCGCGAAGCTGCTGCGGCTCTTCGCCATCGTCGTTCTCGAAGCGGAACGAATAGACGCCGTTTTCCGCATCCAGGGTCACCTGAGATTCGGCCATGTACAGGTCATTTTCATCAGGCTCGGTGTTAACCAGCAGCACGAAGTGTCGGCCGGCGTTTCGGGCCTGTTCGTCGCTGACCAGCTGGCCGATGACCGGGATGGACAGCGGATCTGCACTGGCACCGTCTACCTGGTAGTTCACCACGATAGAGCCCCGGGCCGGTTCATCCGGTGTGAGCTGGTCTTTGAGCAACGTTACCTGCAGTGCGCATGGCGGCGCGGACTGGCACCCGGTGACGTCTATCCAGGCCGGCATATCACCCAGCGACAGGCTGGAAACATTACCATCGCCGAAAACGCTGAGCTCTACCGATACGCTCTGCTCGCCCTCGTTACTGAGTGAAACCAGGGCCGGCGATGCCGAAAGAATGGTATCCGCAAAGCCGGTACCGGCCGCAGAAACTGCCCGGGCCGCATCCAGTACACCCCAACCCAGGGTGTCATTCCGGCGTGCCTGGCCGTCCGTCATCTGCCCGCCCTGAAGCCAAACGCGCACCTTGTCATAGTTCATGGCCGGGTCACGGGCCTTCATCAGCGCCAGCACGCCCGCCACATGGGGCGAGGCCATAGAAGTACCCTGCAGCCCCCGGTAACCCGCAATGGAAACGCCTCCGTCCCGCTCACCACTGGTACTCCAGACCACGTCACCGGCACCGTCTAGGTTGCCGTCGCGGCTGGCATCACCACCGGGGGCTGCCAGGTCAATCCAGCTGCCAAAATTGGAGTAGCCAGCCAGCTGGCCTCCACCGTCCACGGCACTGACAGCGAGCACGTTAGGAGATGCTGCCGGATAGGACAAAGTTGACGTAGCTGCGTTGCCTGCAGCGGCCACGAAAACCATTCCTTTGTCGACTCCCGCCGCGATTGCCTGCTCCAGCTCGGTAATTCTGGGCAAACCACCCAGGCTCATATTGACCACGTCTGCATAGGGCTGGCCGCCGCTCCCGGCCACCAGCCAGTTGATGGCCGCAATCAGGTCTGCAGATGAGCCTGTGCCCCCCTCACCCAGCACCCGTACCGGAACCAGCCCCGCTCCGTAAGCCACGCCGCCACTGCCGGCATCATTCACCACGGCTGCAATCGTGCCGGCTACGTGGGTACCATGGAACACATCGCCGCCAACGCTGCTGCCCGGGTCTGCAGGAATCGTATCGCCATCAACAAAGTCGTAAGCGGGCCGTAACTGCACATTGCTGTCCAGGTCTGGATGCCATGCGCCGGAAGGCAGCCTCAATAATCCGCTATCCAGCACCGCCACGTTTACACCAGCGCCACCGCCCGGCGCCAGCTGCCAGGCCGCAGGCCCGTTGATCAGGTCATAATGCCACTGCCGGGTGTACAGCGGTTCAGACACCGGTGTGCCGGTTTGCTGGCTGGAAACCACGTAGTTAGGCGTAGCCGACAGCACACCGGGCGTCGCCCGCAACTCCCGGATCCAGTTCAGTGTATCATCGGCCACTGGCCCGGCCTGTGCGCTGCGAACCCGGTTGCCGGGCATGGTCATCAGCCATTTACCCGCTCCCAGGGCGCGGGCTTTTTCAGCGGCAGGTGTCGCCATGGCAGCTCGGACAGTGTCATCGTCGGCCAGGGCAACAACGGCCTCGCCTTCAATAAATCGATAGCGGGGCCAGTCAAACGCCATCCCTTCGGCACCAAAAGCAACCGACTTGGCCAGTATGTAGCGGGCGGGCGCATTCCCGGTGTTGCGCACCGTTACGCGGTATTCCGTGCTATCGCCGGCTGTGAGGGTATAACGGGCAGGGCCACCGTTAACCGAGGCCGGCAGCGGGCCGGCGCCTTCAACCACCAACTCGAGCTCCGGGTCAGCCAGGCAGCTGCCAAAGCTTTCAAGAACGAGTGTCTCCCCCGCCGCCAGGGGCACCGAGTACTCGTCCACCGCATCCTCTGCATAGGCGAAAGGCTGACACTGGTCAGGGGCGGAAGGATAGGTCCCTGCCGCCCCGCTGACATAGCCGGCCAGCACAAAGTTGGCAGGCAGAGCCTGTATGCCGGTTGCAGCTTGTGCGCCGTCAAGCCCCAGCTGGTTCATCGTATCCTGGTCAACCCGGCTGTTCGCCTCAATACTGATCACACCAGACAGCGGCGAAGGCGGCAAAGCAGGCACCGACGAACCGGAGCCTCCGCCACCACAGCCGGCCAACACCGCCATCCCTGACACCAGAACCACAGATCGACTTAGATATTTCACGGGGCATGTTTTCCGTTATCAACAGGTTTACCGGTTATACGGCCAATCTTCCGTGACCGACCCTTACAGGCATATTGCACCAGCCTGATCGTAAAAAAACCCGCGAGAGCAGAGCTTCGCGGGTTTTTTATGCTACTGCGCTTATAAAGCGTAGAAAAGCATGGGCACAAACGCCACCAGTAACAGCGTGGGTACCATTACCGCCAGCGGCAACAGCAGGCGCTGATAGCGATGCCAAAAGGAACCGGTGCGCTCGGCAGCCAGCACTTCGGTTTCGCCTACCACTTGCCGGGTCAGCAGGTGGTTAAGGGCCACCGGCGGGCTCAGATAACCCAGCTCGAACGCCACCAGGCACACAATCCAGAAGTGCAGCGGGTCGATACCAATCTGGATAGCCGGCTGGGCGATGGTAGCCGATACCAGGATAACGGCACCGAACGGGTCCATCACCATGCCGATCACGGTCAGCATCAGCACGATCACCATCATGGCCAACCAGGGGCTGGTCAGGCTTTCGGGGAACAGAGCGTGTACGATATCGGAACGCTCTAGAATCCCGCCCAGGCAGATCGAGAAACCGATCAGGGCCAGCAAGGCGCCGATATGTACGGCCGAATCACTGGCAGCAGAGCTGCTGCGATCGAAGAACGCCTGGGTTCTGGACTGGCCGGTTTCCTGGCCTGCCTTGCCGGCATCCAGCATCACGACAGCCAGCATCACCAGCGGCAGAATCAGTGGCGCACTGTATTCATTGAACTGAAGCCCGAGTACAACCCAGATGACCAGGATTACGGCGGCTGCGGTCAGGGCATAGGGAATCAGGGGGCCAAGCTCACGCACGGCTGCACGAACGGCACCCGGGGCCGGCCGCGGTTTCCAGTTACCTTCAGTCTTGCAGACGATGAAGGAGAACAGGGAAGCCGACATAATGAACACCCAGAAACCCCAGCCATACATCTCGGTGGTGGTGACTTCCTTGTTCAGGGCCGCTACCACCACGATCAGCAAGCAAGGATTCAGCACCACACCCAGGCTGCCGGACATCGCCGTGGTCGCCAGCGACAGCTGCCGGCCTGCACCGGCGCGACGCAGCTCGTCGTACACTACCCCGCCAACAGCCAGGATGAAGATACCGGAGGCGCCGGTGAAGGCCGTCGGGAAAGCGGTGGCGAAGATAATCACCGAGGCCAGCATGGGTGCAGGCAGGTTGAACGGCTTGAGCACATTCAGCAACAGCTCCGGCACCCGGGTCTGCTTGAGCATCATGCCCACCAGCACATACAGGCCGATGTTGATGAACATGGACGACAGGTTCGACATCATGCCGAAGTAAATCGCCAGGCCTGAGCTGTAGCCGTCTACAAAGAAGAAGTAGCTCATGGCGATCAGGCCCATGGTGCAGTACAGCGGCACCACCAGCCCCGACGACATGGCCAGGGAGCCGGCTTTCATGCGCTCCGGCACGAACAGGAACCGGATGGCGTTGATCACCATGAACAGCCCGAACACCAGCGACCAGGCATATTGCAGAATTATGGTGTCACCGGCCCCCGGGGATGCATGCAGTCGCCCGACGTAGGCACTGAGCGACAGCAGCATCAGCCCGTTCACCACAAACTGGGAACCCTGGCTCAGGCGCCATTCCGCCCGGTTTCTCGGCAAGCGCAAGGCAATGTGGTCCGCATCCAGCGCCGAGATGGCCGCAGCCATGGCAAACATGCCAATGAACAGGAACTTTGTCAGGTCGATGTTCTTGAGCAGAAAGTCTGCCAGCCCCTGCTCGATATCCTTGAACACACCCAACGCCCAGGTGGCATGCTTCTGGTTTTCAGCGAACTGCAGGTGACGCTGCTCACACAGGGCCAGGTTGCTTTGCAGGGACTTACGTATGGCCTCGGGGTTAGGCGGAGAGCTGAACAGATCGTCCGGGTCCGGCTTGTAGGCGGCTACCCGGCGTTCCACTTCCGTGTCGATATCAACAGACAGGTTGCAGGTAGGCTCGGTTGCATCCGGGTTAAGCAGGTAATAGTTGGGCCATACCTGCTCGCCTATCCACAAAAGCCTGGAATGGAGCGAGTTGCCCATTCCCAGCGCCAGGGTCGCCAGAAGTAACAGCAGCAGGATTACCCCGTGCAGCCTGTGCACGGGGTAGAGCGTCCTTGCGCCGGTAGCGGTCATCGCTCGCCAGTTCATCGTCAGTGTCTCCGATTATTCCCGGTTAGCCGCGGTGCACTCGGAAGCACCCGGATTGCTGGCACAACGGATCTTGCTCAGCAGGCTCATCATTTTCGGGTGATAGACACTCGGTGCGTTGTTCACACCGTCACGCATCTCCAGGCGGTTCTCGCGGAACATTTCCTGGTAGCCGGTGATGTCTTTCTCGGGAATACGAATCCACTGCTCGTCCGGAATACCCTCTTCCTGGCCCTGGATCAGGTTCATGGCCTGCGGGTACATACCCCAGGCAACATCACGGGCTTTCTGGGCGGTGTCGTCGTCCAGCACTTCATCACGGGCAACAATCTGGATGGTCAGCTGGGCCAGCGGGTAATCCACAATGCCGCCCTTGTCGCCAATCCCCTTGTACAGCTCCAGCGCCTCGTAGGCGAAGGCCGGGGCGTAGGCTGCATCAACCGAGCCGTTGTTAAACTTACCGGCAAAGTTGGTGATATCGGAGGGCACCACGGTGGCCTTCACGTAGTTCACCATGTGGATGGCGTCTTTCTGGTAGTCCAGGGTCGCCATGCGCTTACCGGCCAGTTCACCGGCGGTGTCGATGCTGCGGTCGTTCACGAACAGGTAACCGGCGCCGGCCGGCACAATACCCAGAACTTCATAGCCGCCGTCTTTCATCAGCGGCGCCGCCTTGGCCTGGGCCAGGGTGGCCAGCAGGGTTTTCAGGTCGTCGTAGGTGGGGATGGCACCCACGGCACTGATGCTACCGGTGAACTTGTTGAACGGACGGATACGGATATCGGTAGCCGCTACCGCATCACACTGGCCGGCATTGAAGTCGCCTACAGCCACGCCTTCATCGGTGTAAGGCTTGAGCTCGAAGTCCACACCGTGGGCTTTCATTTCCAGAGCGTAGTCTTTTACCAGGTTATACACATCGCCATTGGCGCCGATGACATCGAACACGCACATGGAAACGGTCTGGGCTGAAGCCAGCGGTGCGGCCACAGCAAGGGACAAAGCGGCAAGGGATTTGCGGATCATGACGACCTCCGGGTCATTCTTGTGTTTGTGGATAAGGTTTTCGTGCCGGACGGCGCTGCTACAGCAGGCCGTCCAGGTCCATGGTTTCAACGTTTTCGGTGCTGCGTTCCGGGCTCATCTTGCCGAAGTAGCTCTTCGGTGTGCGGTGCCCGTAATTGGCGGTCCAGTGCTTGTCAGACGAGAAGGTCACAACGCCCCGGGCCACCTCATCAACCAGTCGGTACTCGTCCCACACCTCGATACGACCGTCCGCCTCTGCGAAGCTGGCGATGGCATCGGCCAGTACCTGCGGGCGACCGAAGGTCTCAGCCGCTACAGCCTGCAAGGCGTGGGAAGCGCGCATACCGGTTTGCACACCCAGCTCGGCGCTGTTCTCCAGCACCTGCCAGGGGTCGGGGGCGAGTTCCGGACGGGTATCCGGCAGCAGCAGCCACACCAGTGCACGAACGGCATTGGGCAGGCCGCCCCACTTTTCGTTGTCTACACACTGGGCTGCCCGCTCGGCCTGGGGCGCAATGTTGCGGGGCACACCAGCCATGGCACCGGAGTTGGAATCGTTCACGATCGCCTGCATACCGGTCAGCAAGCCAAGCAGGAAGGTCAGCTCGTCCTGTTCGCTGAACAGGAACGGACATTCCAGAGGTTCTGCCGAAGGATCAAAATCGTAGGCCGCCATCGCACGCTGGAACGCCTGGTAACGGCGCTTCGCGGTCTGGGCGTGCAGTCGCTGGGCCTTTTCACGGGCATCCTTGGCGGCAGGAATGTCACCGCTGAAATCGGCCCGCAGGTAATCGAGCTCGGCTTCCCAGGTGCGGTATTCCATGCAGTTGGCCGCCAGCAGCATCAGCAGGGAACCGGTGGTATCCGGTGCAGAGGTTACCCGGGAGAATGAATACATGAGGGGGTCGACACCCTCGCCCAGGGCGCAGGCCATCTTCGGATCCGACATCTGCATCACGTAGGGTGTTGCTTCAGACTCCGAGTAATTGGAAAGCACCACGCCAGTGGTGGTGTAGATCGGGTTTGCAGAACAGCCGGCCAGCAACAGCACGGCCCCCGCGGTCGCTGTCTGGCGAAGGCGAGACGGGCAAGCACGCATGTAAGAAAACAGTGAGGAGATCATAGTTCGACGACCTTTCTTGCTTTGTTGTTGTGGGTGCAAGAATGCGGCGATTGCTGTCAGACAGAAATGGCTCGATTGCCGAAATGGATATGCCGATCAGGCCAATGGCCTGAATGGAAATCAAGAAAAGAGAAATTTATTGATATAAAACAATAGGTTTTGAATCAGCCAAAAATCAGGGGACACAGAAAATTTTTTAAGTATGTGAATGAATATTTTACAACTTCATAATTGCGAGCACCTGATCAGTCAACCCGTCGAGCGTTAATCCGCCCCGCTCCGGCCGGTACCAGGTCACCGTCCAGCTCAGGGCCCCGGTCAGCATCCGGCGCACAATGAACGGTTCCGCATCGATACTGCCCTCCGTGCGCAGTTGCTCCAGCACCGATAGCCACAGGCCTTCATAGTGATCCCGCAGGGCCAGTACTTCCGCCTGCGATTCCTCAGACAAACTCCGCCACTCATACACCAGCACCGCCATGGCCTCACCGGTCTGGCCGTTGATGGACTCCAGCTCGGCCCGCACCAGCGCCCGGAGCTTCTCCCGCAGGGTGCCAGCCTGCTCCATGGCCGCGTGCATCAAGGCGGTATTGAGGCGAATGGTCTCCACCATCACCGCTTTCAGGATTTCTTCCTTGGTTCGGAAGTGATGAAACAGGCTGCCAGACTGGATACCCACTGCTGCTGCCAGGTCGCGCACTGTGGTGCGCTCATAGCCTTTGTCCCGGAATAACCTGGCCGCCTCTTTCAACAAGCGCCCGCGAGCACTGGCGGGGTCGGAAACAAGCTGTTCGGCGATGAGGGACTGAAGAATCTCGTTCTGGTTCACAAAGGCCATCCGGTTGTCTTGCTGGGACTTTTTATTCTACCCGAGATTTGCCTGTTTACAAACCAAGCGCTTGCTTGGTATTGTCGATGGCATCGTTGCACCAGTCCGCAATCGCCGGGCGCAAAGAACAAGGCAAACAACATGGCACAACCCGACAAACCTATCCGCATCGGCTGCTCCGCCGCTTTCTGGGGCGACACGGAAACCGCTGCCGCCCAGCTGGTACGACAGGGCAACATTGATTACCTGGTAGCCGATTACCTGGCCGAGATCACCATGTCAATCATGGCAGGCCAGAAGATGAAAGACCCTTCTCAGGGCTATGCCCGGGATTTCGTGGAAACCGTCATGGCTCCGCTGCTGGGCGACATCAAGGCGCAAGGCGTCCGGGTACTGACCAACGCCGGCGGCGTGAACCCGGTTGCCTGCCGCGATGCCTTGCAGGCCCTGTGCGAGCAAGCGGGCGTGGACCTGAAAATCGCCGTGGTACTGGGCGATGACCTTCTGATGAAGAAAAAGAAGCTGGCCGATGCCGGCATCACCGAGATGACCACCGGCCAGCCCTTCCCCGGCATGATGGTCAGCCTGAACGCCTATCTGGGCGCGCCGGGCCTGGTGGCCGCGCTGGAACAGGGCGCCGACATCATTATTACCGGCCGGGTGGCGGACAGCGCCCTGGTGCTGGCGCCGCTGATGCATGAATTCGGCTGGAGCTGGAACGATTACGACAGGCTTGCCCAAGGCAGCCTGGCGGGGCATTTGCTGGAATGCGGCGCCCAGTCTACCGGCGGCAACTTTACCGACTGGGACCAGGTGGCCGACGGCTACGCCAATATGGGGTTTCCGATAGCCGAGGTCAGCGCTTCCGGCGACTTTGTGATCACCAAGCCAGAAGGTACCGGTGGCCTGGTCAGCCTGGGCACCGTGAGCGAACAGCTGGTGTACGAGATTGGTGACCCACGGGCCTATCTGTTGCCGGATGTTACCTGTGATTTCACTCAGGTGACTCTGGAGGAAACCGGCAAGGATCGGGTTCGGGTTATTGGTGCGAAGGGCCTGCCGCCCACCGACAGCTACAAGGTATCCGGCACCTGGCCGGATGGCTTCAAATGCACGGTCACCTTCCTGCTGGGAGGCATCAATGCCAAGGCGAAGGCGCAGAAAGTGGCCGAAGCCATTCTGGCGAAGACATCCGCGATGTTTGCCGAGCGTGGCCTGCCGGACTATTCCGAAACCAGCATTGAGCTTTTGGGCACCGAAACCACTTACGGTGCCCACGGCCGGGGCGACCAGTGCCGGGAAGTGGTAGTGAAGATTGCCACCGCCCACCCGAACAAGAAGGCGCTGGTGCTGTTCTCCAGGGAAATTGCCCAGGCGGCCACGGGCATGGCGCCGGGCATTACCGGCATTGTCGGTGGCCGTCCGACGGTGTGGCCGAAGATTCGTTTGTATTCCTGCCTGGTGCCGAAGTCCGAAGTGGCGGTTTCGGTGGAGCTGGCTGGTGAGAAATCCGAAGTGGCTGTGGTTACCGACGGTGGATTCGATCCGGGTTCGCTGCCTGCTGAGCCGGAGTCCCGGATGGAGGTTTCAACAGACACGACGGTGCCGCTGATCAAACTGGCCTGGGCGCGGTCTGGTGATAAGGGTGATCACAGCAATATCGGGGTGATTGCGCGGGATCCGGAGTTTTTGCCGTTTATTGAGGCGGCGTTGACGGAGCAGGCGGTGGCCCAGTGGATGGCCCATACGCTGAATCCGGAGTCTGGCAAGGTGACGCGCTGGGCGATGCCGGGGTTGCATGCGTTCAATTTCTTGCTGGAGCACAGTCTGGGTGGCGGTGGTGTGGCTTCGCTTCGGATTGATCCGCAGGGTAAGGCTTTTGCGCAGCAGCTTCTGGAGTTTCCGGTGCCTGTGCCTGATGGGCTGATCTCCCAGTGAACTCATTTTATTCGCTTCGGTGCAAGCACCCCAGCGGGGGTTGGCCTTACAAAAAGCGCTCCTGCGGCACCCCTTCGGGGTCCGGCCCGCAATCACAGATTGCGGTCGCTCAGCTGTCGCATGAAGCTTCGCTTCATAAACGCTCGGCTGAGCCCCTGTGGCGCTTCTGCTCCGCCATCCATGGCTCCGCACATTTTTGTAGGGCTCTCCCCCAGCGGGGCGCTCCGACGTTTTACGTGGATTCAGCTTATTTTGATAAGGACTTTTTATGAGTTATCAGTCTGTTCTTCGGCCGGGGCTGTTTGAAGGCCAGGTGTTTATTGTGACCGGTGGTGGTTCTGGAATTGGCCGTTGTACCGCCCACGAACTGGCGGCCCTCGGTGCTCAAGTTGCTCTCGTTGGTCGTAAGCAGGAAAAGGTCGATGCGGTAAAAGCCGAGATTGAGGCCGACGGCGGCATTGCCAGCGCCCATGCTTGCGATATTCGCGAGGAGGAATCGGTCAAGGCGACGGTGAAGGCCGTTATCGAGACCCACGGTGGGCTGAACGGGGTGGTAAATAACGCCGGCGGGCAGTTTGCGTCTCCGCTGACGGGGATTAATCAGAAAGGTTGGGAAACGGTGGTGCGCACCAATCTGACCGGCGGTTTTCTGATTTCCCGGGAGGCCTATACCCAGGCGTTAAGTAAAACCGGTGGTTCGATTGTGAACATTGTGGCGGATATGTGGGGTGGTATGCCGGGCATGGGCCACTCAGGGGCCGCACGGGCGGGGATGGTGAATTTTACCCAGACGGCGGCGGTTGAGTGGGCGCCTTCCGGGGTTCGGGTGAATGCGGTGGCGCCGGGGTGGATTGCTTCCAGCGGGATGGATAATTACCCGGCTCATATGAAGTCGTGGATTCGCAGCCTGGCGGATGCGGTGCCGATCAAGCGGATGGGGACGGAGTCGGAGGTGAGTTCGGCTATCTGTTTCCTGCTTAGCCCGGGCGCGGCATTTATCAGTGGTGACTGCCTGCGGATTGACGGGGCGGCTTCTCAGGGCGGGCGTGTCTGGCCGATGCCGAAGGCGAAGAATAACGAGCCCTATAACGGTTTCCATCGGGCGGTAACGCCGAAAGTTTTGAGTGACGACTGAGGATTTCCCATGCAGGTACTGGAAACAACAATAACCCCCCAGTCTGACGAGTTCCGGGCCAATGTGGAGGCCATGGAAGCGCACATCTCCACCTTCCGGGATGTGGAACAGAAGGTTCTGGACCTGGCGGAATCGGCCCGGGAGAAGTTCACCAAGCGCGGCAAGCTGCTGCCGAGGGATCGTATCAATCGGCTGCTGGATCGTGGCAGTGAGTTTCTGGAGCTGTGTTCACTCGCCGGTTACAAGATGCACGATGACAAAGACGGCTCCATGGCCGGCGGCGGCATTATTGCCGGCATTGGCCGGGTAGCCGGGGTGCGCTGTCTGGTGGTGGCCAGCAACAGCGCCATCAAGGGCGGAACCATTACACCCGCCGGCCTGGACAAGACCCTGCGTCTGCAGCAGATCGCCATGGAGAACAAACTTCCGGTGGTCTCGCTGTCGGAATCCGGTGGCGCCAACCTGAACTACGCCACCGACATTTTCGTGCTCGGCGCCCGGGGCTTTGCCAACCAGGCCCGCATGTCGGCTGCCGGTATTCCGCAAGTAACGGTGGTTCACGGCAACGCCACCGCTGGTGGCGCCTATCAGCCGGGGCTGTCGGACTATGTAATCACCGTACGCGAGCAGGCCAAGATGTTCCTGGCCGGCCCGCCGCTGCTGAAAGCGGCCACGGGCGAGGTCGCCACCGATGAAGAACTGGGCGGTGCAGAAATGCACGCCACCGTGGCCGGCACCGCTGAATACCTGGCCGAAGACGACGCCGACGGCATCCGCCAGGCCCGGGAGATTCTCGGCGCCCTGCCCTGGAATGAAAACCTGCCACTGCGCCAGGAACCTCAGTGGGACGAGCCGCTTTATCCAGCAGAAGAACTGCTGGGGGTGATTCCTTCCGACGCCAAGAAGCCCTACGACGTGCGCGAGATCCTCGCCCGCATCGCCGACGGCTCCCGGTTCCTGGATTTCAAGAACGAATACGACAGCCAGACCGTGTGCGGCACCATCCGCATCCAGGGCCACAGTGTCGGCATCATCGGCAACAACGGCCCGATCACCCCGGCTGGTTCCACCAAGGCGGCGCAGTTCATTCAGCTCTGCGACCAGGCCGGCACGCCCATCCTGTTCCTGCACAACACCACCGGTTTCATGGTGGGCACCCACTCGGAGCAGAACGGCATCATCAAACACGGCTCCAAGATGCTGCAAGCCGTGGCCAACTGCCGGGTGCCGAAGATCGCCGTGGTGGTCGGCGGCTCCTACGGCGCCGGCAACTACGCCATGTGCGGCCGGGGCCTGGACCCGAGATTCATCTTCGCCTGGCCCAACAGCCGCACCGCCGTCATGGGCCCGGCCCAGGCCGGCAAGGTGATGCGTATTGTGGCCGAAGACAAACAACGCAAAAGCGGCATCGAACCCGACGAGAAGACCCTGGCGTTCCTGGAACAGGCCACCGCCAAGAAACTCGAAGACGGCTCCACCGCCCTGTTCGGCACCGCACGGCTGTGGGATGACGGCCTGATCGACCCACGGGATACCCGACGGGTTCTGGCCCTGGTTTTGTCAGTCTGCCGCGAGGCCGAGCAACGGCAGCTACGGCCCAACTCTTACGGCGTGGCTCGGTTTTAGGTGGGGAGCTGGCTTCACCTGGTGTTTTATTTTGGGTGGAGCCCGCCTCGTGGATTGTTGTTCAGTAGTTGGAACCATGTGGGATGAGCTGTCCAAAAACCGCTACAAGCACATCCATGTGCGCTTCTCTCCGGCCATCCATGGCCTTCGAAGATTTTTGGACAGCTCATCCCACATGGTTCTACTCGACGTCACGGGAACATCTTTTTCGAGATGGCTTATCAAACTCAACCAAGGTGTGTCACAGCACTGCATCAGCTGCACCGCACTCACAAATTGCTGGCAGGATGCACCAAAGTCTTTAATTCAAGCGGGTGTGGTGTGGGGCCTTCAGAAAATGTGCGGAGCCATGGATG
>NZ_DFLY01000010.1:154644-157071 GCF_002375525.1 Marinobacter sp. UBA3607
GCGGAGCCATGGATGGCGGAGCAGAAGCGCCACAGGGATGTGCCGCAAGGAGCGGTTTTCTGAAGGCCCCACACCACACCCGCGACCCCAAGCTACCGGGCAAGCACCAAACAACGAACACAAGAACTAACTAAATTCAGGAAGAACTGGAGAACAAAAATGAAATTCACACCAGAACACGAAGCCCTGAGAAAAACTGTCAGAGACTTCGTTGAGAAAGAGATCAACCCGCATTGTGACGAATGGGAAGAAGCCGGCGAGTTTCCCATACATGAGGTATTCAAAAAACTTGGCAACCTGGGCCTGCTGGGCATCCAGAAGCCGGAAGAGTACGGCGGCATGGGCCTGGATTACAGCTACAACCTGGTCGCTGCAGAAGAACTCGGCATGGCCAAGTGCGGCGGCGTGCCGCTGGCGATCGGCGTTCAAACCGACATGTGCACCCCGGCCATTGCCCGCTTTGGCTCGGACGAGCTGAAACGGGACTTCCTGGCCCCGGCCATCGCTGGCGACATGGTCGGCTGTATCGGCGTCAGTGAAGTGGGTGCAGGCTCCGACGTAGCCGGCCTTAAGACCACGGCGAAGAAAGACGGCGATGACTACATCATCAACGGCTCCAAGATGTGGATCACCAACTCCCCGAAAGCCGACTTCATCTGCCTGCTGGCCAACACCAGCGACGACAAGCCTCACAAGAACAAAACCCTGATCATCGTGCCCATGAACACCCCGGGCATTTCCTTCAGCCCGCATCTGAACAAACTGGGCATGCGCTCATCCGAAACCGCCCAGGTGTTCTTCGACGACGTGCGCGTGCCCCAGCGCAACCGCATCGGCGCGGAAGGCACCGGTTTCATGTGCCAGATGATCCAGTTCCAGGAAGAACGAATGTGGGGTGCGGCGAATGTGATCAAGGCGCTGGAGAACTGCATCGACCAGACCATCGAATACTGCCGCGAACGCAAGACCTTCGGACAGCCGCTGATCAACAACCAGTACATCCACTTCCGCCTGGCCGAACTGCAGACTGAAGTTGAAGCCCTGCGTGCCCTCACCTACCAGGCCTGTGAACTGCACATTGCCGGTAAAGACGTGACCAAACTCGCCTCCATGGCCAAGCTCAAAGCCGGCCGTCTGGGCCGTGAAGTCACCGACACCTGCCTGCAGTACTGGGGCGGCAACGGCTACATGTGGGAAAACCCCCTGGCCCGTGCCTACCGCGACGTGCGTCTGGTGTCCATCGGCGGCGGCGCCGACGAAATCATGCTGGGCATCATCTGCAAGCTAATGGGCACTTTGCCTGGCAAAAATCGCGACTAACGTTTGGAGTAGGGCCTCATGGGCAGGTAGAGCTTTCCGGGACACGCTGTGAATACATCCATGTACGCTTGACTGCAGCATCCCTGCTGCAGACAGTCCCGGAAAGCTCTACCTGCCCACAAGGCCCCAAACATTGCCATTGGTACCCTATGCCGGCCTGAAACGGAGCCTGATATGGAAAAGCAACTACCACATTGCGAAACACTGATTCTCGAGAAACAAGGCCCGTCCCTGTTTCTCACTATCAACCGCCCGGACGTCCGCAACGCCATGAGCCTGCAGATGGTCGCGGAGTTGGCCGCCCTGTTCACCGAAGTTGAAAACGACAACAGCATCCGCGCCGTCGTCATCCGCGGTGCCGGCGGCCACTTCTGCGCCGGCGGTGACATCAAAGACATGGCCGGCGCCCGGGGCCAGAAAGGTGAAGGCAAAGACGACCCGTTCTACAAACTCAACCGCGCCTTCGGCCAGATGATCCAGCAGGTCAACGAATCCTCCAAAGTCGTCATCGCCATCACCGAAGGCGCCGTGATGGGCGGCGGCTTCGGCCTGGCCTGCGTCTCCGACCTCGCCATCGCCGGGCCCTCCGCGAAATTTGGCATGCCGGAAACCACCCTCGGCGTCATCCCGGCCCAGATCGCCCCGTTCGTGGTCGAACGCATCGGCCTGACCCAAGCCCGTCGGCTGGCGCTGCTGGGCTTGAGAATCGACGCAGCGGAAGCCTGCACACTGGGCATCGTTCACCAGGTTGCGGAATCCGAAGAACAGCTGAACGACATGCTGAACCAAGCCCTTGAACGGGTTCGGCTGTGTGCCCCGAATGCCACGGCAGAAACCAAGGCGCTGTTGCATCGAGTCGGCCATGAAGCCATGACCGGTTTGCTGGATGACGCCGCTGAAAAGTTCGCCGCAGCCATAGGCGGGCCAGAGGGTAGTGAGGGCACCATGGCATTCATGCAGAAGCGTGAGCCAAAGTGGGCTGAGAGATAACACATACAAAAACTTAAACAAGCCACTCAACAATCATTGGGCAGGCAAACACCCAAGGTCGCGGGAGCGCCACTGGCGGGATCAGCCTCCGGAAAATTTCGAAGGCCAAGGATGGCC